>JAXKFZ010000030.1:0-8068 GCA_036550635.1 Collinsella sp.
CGACCTGGAGGAATACATAGTCCACTGGAACACGAGCCGGAGGCAGGTAAGATTGAAGGGCCTGACCCCGGAGGAGTACCGGAATCAGGCCCTCGCGGCCTAGTCGCTATTTAGGGCGTCCAAGATTTGGGGCGCAGTTCAAAGCGGACCGCGGGGGCAACAGACCTGCAAGAGTTAACTCAAGTCCTCGCCATTTGATGCAATGACCTTTTGGTACCAGCAGAAGCTGTCCTTTCGGTAGCGATCGAACGTGCCTTTGCCCATATCATCGGCATCAACATAAACAAAGCCATAGCGCTTCTTCATCTGCCCCGTCGAGGCCGACACCAAATCGATACAGCCCCACGGCGTGTATCCCATCAGGTCAACACCGTCCTCGACAATTGCATCGCGCAGCGCAAGAATATGCCTTCGCAGGTAATCAATATGATACGCATCGTGGACTTTGCCGTCTTCCAGCGCATCGAGTCCGCCCACACCGTTCTCGGCGATAAAGAGCGGAAGATGGTAACGATCGTGGTAGCCGGCAAGCGTCACGCGCAAACCCAGCGCATCGATCTGCCACTTCCAGGCAGTCTCTTTATCCTTGAGGTACGGATTGCGCAACGTCGGGAACACGTTGCCCTCCGCCTTCTCGGCGATCACCTGATCATCGGCGCACACCAAGCGCGAGCAATAGTACGAGAACGAGATGAAGTCGACCGTATGCTCTGCCAGATACTCCGTATCGCCCGGCTCAAAGGGCACGTGAACACCCTCTTTCTCGAGTGCACGCAGCTTCCAAGCAGGATAGGCGCCCGCAGCCATCACGTCTGTGTAGAAGTAGCGGCCGCGGTCCTCCTCATACGCAAGCCATACGTCCTCGGGCGCACAACGGTACGGATAGGTCGCACCGGCAGCGACCATGCAACCCACCTTGTTTGCGGGATCGATCTTGTGCAGAATCTCGACAGCGCGAGCGCTCGCCATAAACATATGGTGCGAGAACGCCGCGGTCACGGCTGCACGGTCACGCTCATCCTCGAGCGTGACACCCGCGTTGAGATAGGACAGCGCCACGCTGTTGATCTCGTTGAACGTAAGCCAATAACGCACGAGGCCCTGGTACGCGCGTCCGACGGTCTCGACGTAGTGCGCATACCGCTCGATCATCTCTCGGCTTTGCCAGCCACCATAGCGCTCGACCAGAGCCAACGGATAGTCGTAGTGCGACAGCGTCACAAGCGGCTCGATTCCATGCTCGCGCAGCGCCTCGAATACCTGACGGTAAAACTCCAAGCCCTCGCCGTTGGCCTCGGTCTCCATCCCTGTGGGAAAAATACGGCTCCAGCAAATTGAAAGACGCAGGCACTTAAAGCCCATTTCGGCAAAGAGCTCGACATCCTCGTGCCAATGATGGAAGAAGTCGTTGCCCCAGCGGCATGGATACAGCCTGTCCGGATCGTCCACGGGCTTTTGCCTGCCAAACATTACATCCCAGCGGTCGGAACCCTGTGGGATCAGGTCGGAGTGCGACATGCCGCGGCCGCCCTCGTTCCAGCCCCCTTCGGCCTGGTTGGCGGCGAGGGCACCACCCCACAAAAAGCCCTCGGGCATACCGGCGGCAGACGTTCTGTCAAAGTAACTCATGCTACTCAGCATCCTCGGCAGAAGCTGCCGCGGCGTTCTCCTGCTCCTGAGCCAGGAGCTGGTTATCGTACACCTTAAAGAACGGGTACCAGACCACAGCCATGACCACGATCAAAACGATCGTAAACACCCAGATGCGCGGGTCGAGGCACTGGACAAAGCCCTGAACGAAGATGGGGAACGTGCCGCTCACCAAGATGTAGAAGTTAGAGACAAGACCCAGTGAGACCGCACCCCAATACAGCAGGGCCGAGATCATGCCGCCTAGCACAAACGGAATCATGAGGATCGGGTTGAAGATGATGGGCGCGCCGAAGATCGCGGGCTCGGAGATACGGAAGAAGCTCGGCACGATCGATGCCCTGCCAAATGCCTTGAGCTGCTGCGACTTTGCCCTAAACGCGCAGAGCGCCACAAAAGAGAACGTATTACCCGTGCCGCCGATGAGGTTGATGGCCAACGACATGAGCGCCGGGTGGAACTCAAGCGGCTGCCCGGCAGCATAGAGCGAGGCGTTGGCGGCAAAGGCGGCAAGCGTGACCGGGGCGGTGATGGGCATTACGATCATGTTGCCGTGGACGCCAAAGCACCAAAACAGCAGCGTCATGAAGCAGATAAGCAGTGCGCCGGGCACAGAGTCAACTGCGACGGAAAGCGGGGCAGCGAGCAGCTTCTCGATAACCGAGGGGATGGACAGCGCGGGATCGATCATCTGGATCAGCAGGTTGCCGCCAAAGAAGATGAGGATGTTGGCGAGCATAGGTACGATGGCGCCAAAGGTTTCGGACAAAAACGGCGGCACGCCATCGGGCATCTTGATGGTGATGCCCTTGGTCTGGCAGAAGCGCGTGACCTCGACGGAGACCAAGGCAACGATGATGGCGGTAAACAGGCCCTGCGCACCCAGATAGGTGCAGGGGACCGCCTGGAGCACGGACTCGTCAGCAAGCTGGTAGTAGGACGACGGCGCCGCGGCGATCAGGAACATCACCAGCGAGGTCATGCCGGCGTTAAGCTTGGGCATCTTGTAGGTGCCCGCCAGGTTATAGGCGATTGCGAACGTCACGATCACCGACAGTATGCCCATCGTCATGTTGAAGGGAATGAGCAGCGTGAGCTTATTGGCCGTGGCAAAATCGAGCCAAGGGCCAAAGACGGACCAGAACCCGCCCTGCGCCACCAGGTCGGCCGTGACCGGCGGGTTGGCGAGGATCATAAAGACGGCAGATACCAAGATGAAGCTGATCGCGCTCATAAAGCCCTTTTGCATGGAGGCAAAGTGGCGCTCGGTGCCGCAGAAATTGGCGATAGGGGTCAGTTTTTCCTGAAGCAGGGTCATGAACTTCTCCATGGTTGCCTCCTAACCCAACAGCGACTGGGCGAGTGCCAGCACGTTGGCGGCGTTGCCCATGCCGTAGTCCTGTGCGGGGATGACCGCGGTCGGCTTACCGCTCCCCTGCTTGACGGTGTTGAGCTGGTAGGACACCTGCGGCCCCAAGAGCAGCACGTCATAATTGGCGCACGTCTCCTGATACTCGCCGATACCCACCGCATCGATATCGAGCTCGATGCCGTTTTGCTCCGCATATTTCTCGAGTTTCTTCATCAGAATGCTTGTAGACAGACCAGCTGCGCAAACAAGAAGGATCTTCATAAGGGATTCCCTTCGCATTGATTGGTTGGATAGTCACCGCACGCCGCTAGGCGTTCTTGGTTGCAGTGCGCTCATACAGGCAGATCAGCTCCTGCACGAGCTCCTGAGCAAGCATGGAGCACATGAGGTGGTCCTGAGCATGGACCAGCAACACATCCACCGACAGATGCTCGCCCGCTGCCTCAGTCGAAAGCAGCTGCGTTTGGATGTGGTGAGCCTTGATTCCCGCATCCTTTGACTGCTTCATGAGTTTGGCGGCGGCGTCAAAATCCCCCGCCTTTGCCTTTTCAAGGGCTTCGAAGGCAAGGCTGCGTGCCTCTCCCGCTGCAGCGACCAGCTGAAACGAAACCATCTCGGTTCCCTGATCGTCCATAACGGTCTCCTCTCCCGTGATGTTTGGTTTGTACTTGAATATTCGAAACGCCTATCTCCCGCCCGCAATCCTCGAGGTTTATTGCAGGTAGACTGACAGGGTCATCGACAAAAGAAGTCTTAAGCCGTATGCGCTTGCACAAGCGCCATCAGCTCATGCCAGGACCGGCGCTCGCGTAGGCGCTCGACCCCCTGGCGGTCCATAAAGATCTCGGCGAGCAGTGAGCTCAAGATCCGCGCCTCATCGCCGCCCGACCGGGCAAACGACACCATAAAGACGATATCGACCTCATGGCCGTATTCGTCCCAAAGAATGGGATGTTCGAGCAGGCCCACGGTAACAAAGGCCTCGGCGCTCAAGGGATGCATCCCATGGGGCATGGCTACCCCATTGCCAAACGAGGTGGCGCTCGCGCTCTCGCGCTCGGCGACCTCTTGGGCAAACTGGGCATCGACACGGCCGCTCTCGACGGCGCGCTCGGAGAGATATCGGAGAACGGCCTGCTTCGACGACGCCTCAACGCGGTTGAAGAACAGGGCACGGCTAAAGAAAGAGCTCACGGAGTCCGATTGCGCAGTGTCGTCGCTCAGCACCTTGCGGATAGCGTTGACATCGCTCGTCTCCAAGAAGAAATCGGCCTCGCGGACGGGCACGGGCAACTTGACGTTGAGCGGCACCGTTGTGAACACGTAGTCGATATGCGAAAAATCGAACGTTCCCACGCGGGCGACATCGCATGTCTCAATCGAATCGATATACATGCCAAACTGCTTGCGATACTGGTGCTCGAGCATACGGGCGCTTCCCGCTCCCGAGGCGCACACGATCAGGATGCGTTTGCGACGCGGCTGGTCGGCTTGCTGCTCGAGGGCCAGGGCAAATGCCATGGCGATGTAGCCGAGCTCTTCATCAGAGGGCTGGCTGCCAAAATGACGCTCGAGTACCTGCGAGGTGCCAGCTGCCATCGAATAGGCCAACGGAAACCTCGTCTTGATATCGGACAGCATGGGGTTATCCATATGCATGTGATATTCAAGGCGATAGCCCAGAGGGCCGATATGCCGAGCAAGGTTCATGCGAAGTTCAAGATCGCCGCTAAAGTCAAACCTAAACTCATCGTTGACCGCACGTACCATCTCGGAAGCAATCTCCCACATCTCGTCCGAGATAACGGCAGAGCCCTTCTCGGGCACGCCCGTGCCCCTGCCGAGCAAATGGATTGCGATAAAGGCAACCTCTTCTCGGGGCATGCTCACGCCCAGGGCATCCTTGATGTTTGCGGCAATCTGGAAAGCCGCGGCGTATTCGCGCGTTCCCTCCAGTTTTTGAACGTCCGATTCTGCAGCTGGGACATAGCAGCCCTGCTCGATGCGGCCAAGAGCAATGTAAAGATGCATGATGAGATTGCGGGATGCCAGCGAGCTCACCGTGACGGGCGAGGCCGTCAGAGCATCGTCCACACATGCGGCGATGGCCCGCAGGCGCTCGGCGAGCTTTGCATCGTCGGTGTCGGGCAACACGGGCCTCACCAGCGAGGCCAGGCACAGGCGCCGCTGCGACTCCCCGCCCGCAACGCGGATTCCGTAGCGTGGGCGCTTTTCGAGCGTTAAGTCAAATTGGGCGAGTTTCTGCTCTACCAGACGCATGTCATTGGACAGAGTTCGCGCCGAAACGTAGAGTAAATCCGCATACTCCTCAATCGTCACCCACTGGGACCGCATGAGGAGGTCGTTAAGAAGGAAGGACACACGGCCGTCGCGCGTATCAGGAATGCCCGGATGGGCCAGAGCCGCACCGTCTAGCAAGCGAGCAAGCTCATCTGCACGTGCAACATCGATACGATACTGCCCCTTGCTGCCAACGATGCGTGCAACCCCTGCAAGGTTGTCGTTTGCGCGATGGATATAGTTTCTCACGGCGCGCTCGCTTACCTCGAGACGCTTGGCAAGTACCGCGACAGCGACAGGCTGAGCGTCCTCGATCATATTTACAAGCTGCTTGACGCGAGCATCCATGTCCTCCTCCTTTCCCTGCGTCTAGTCTAACGCGGTAAAGAATGACACTCCACGTCGCGCTCGTTCCGCCAACTCGGAACAGGTTGCGGGGAGTCCAGCTGAGCTATGGAGAGCCTGGGGAGAGGGCCCGAAGGCAATGCGTCGGTGTGGGATGCGCCTTCCCAGCCATTGGACAGTCATTGGGGACAGACTTAAATGAGTAGTCGTTGGGGACGTTCTTGTTTGGCTAGTCGTTTAAGAACGTCCCCAATGACTATTAAGGACTGTCCCAAGCTGCCGGCAGGAAAGGACCGTCCCCAAGTGCCGGGTTTGTCCCCAATGACTAGGTGAATAGCAAAAGCCCCGCAGCCGGAGCGGACTGCGGGGCTCATGAAGAGAGGCTAGTTTGTGGGCGCTTTGCCTGGCGCCCACGAGAGAGGCAACAGAGTAGAGACTACTCGTGAATGCGGGTACCGGAGAGGCCAGCCATGGTCTCGGCGGCCTTGTCCAGGGCGCCGATGATGCAGGTGCGGCCCTTGCGGGAACGCGCGAACTTGATGGCAGCGCGAACCTTGGGCTCCATGGAACCCTTGCCGAACTGACCCTCGTCGGCCAGGCGCTCGGCCTCGTCGGCGGTGATGTCCTCGAGCTCCTCCTGGTTGGGCTTGCCAAAGTTGATGGCGACATGCTCAACGGCGGTCAGCAGGAACAGGACGTCGGCGTCGCAGTCCTCGGCCAGCAGCTCGCCGCCCAGGTCCTTGTCGATGACGGCGGGAACGCCCTTGTAGCAGCCCTTGTTCTCGTAGTCGCGGACGACGGGGATGCCGCCGCCACCGCAGGCGATGACGATGAACTCGTTGTCGAGCAGGTTGAGGATGGAGTCAGCCTCGACGATCTTCTTGGGATCGGGGGAAGCGACGACGCGACGCCAGCCGCGGCCGGAATCCTCGACGAAGACCTTGGAGGGGTCCTCGGCCATGAACTCCTTGGCCTGCTCCTCGGTGTAGAAGGGGCCGATCGGCTTGGTCGGGTTCTTGAACGCGGGATCGTCCGGGTCGCACTCGATCTGGGTGACGACGGTTGCGGCGTGCCAGCGCTTATAGCGCTTGTGCATCTCGCGGCCAATGCCCTGCTGCAGGTGATAGCCGATGTAGCCCTGGGACATGGCGCCGCACTCGGGCAGCGGCATCTCGGGAGTGCCGATGGCGTCGTGGGCGGCGGCGAAGGCGTTCTGGATCATGCCGACCTGCGGGCCGTTGCCGTGGGTGATGATGATCTCGTTGCCCTGCTCGATCAGGCCGAGAAGAGCGTGGGCGGTGTTGCTCACGGCCTCGATCTGCTCGACGGGGTTGTTGCCGAGGGCGTTGCCGCCAAGGGCGACGACAATACGATCGGGCTTGCCAAGAGGCTTAGACATTGCTGGAATCCTTTCTGTAAAAGGCCTACAACCCATTAATAACCCGCGTCCGTGCGATACGCGAGTTTATTAAGGTTTATATTCTCTTTATCGCTCATTTTATTCATTTTGAAAATAGCGGAACGGTGAACGGTCGTTTTTGTCCGCTCAGCGTACAGAACTCCAGCTCAGACATATCTACGTAATTTACGTGCGACTTTATTTAAATGAAGCGAGGATTATGTCGGATTATGCAAACTATATCTTTGCTAAACACAAAACAGACAGCGCAATATCTTACTCGCACTATACGAGATTCTATGCACATATAAGTCGAGTATGCACCCCTGCAAAAACAAGGGGCTTTTCATCCAACAAAAGGAATAAAGAAGAGCTCCGAAAAAGCGGCAACGGCCAAGTCCCCCATCCGTCCCCAAAGTGACGCGAGGTTTCGCGGCAAAGCCGCGAAACAGCGAAGGGGACGGAATACCCGGCCAACTACGTCATTCATCCGCCCACACAATCCGAGGACGTAGTCGTAGCAGGATCTGAGGGCTAACCTTCGCGGACACTCCGCAGAACGAAAGAACCCCCGCCGCACGTAGTGCGCAGCGGGGGTTCTTTCATGTCCGAGGACGTCCGCGAAGGTTAGCCCTCAGATCCTGCGGTGGGAGACTTAGGCCTCGTTGTACACCGTCTTGAGCTTCAGCAGGTGCTGATAGCGGTCCATAGCGGCCTGCTCATTCTCCTTGAAGAGCTCCTCGGCGCGCTCGGGGAAGGAACGCGTCAGCGAAGCGTAACGGGCCTCGTTCATCAGGAACTCCTGATAACCGCCCGCGGGCTCCTTGGAATCGAGCGAGAACTTCTTGCCGGCAGCAGCCTCGGGGTTGAAGCGGAAGAGGTTCCAGTAACCGCACTCGACAGCCTTCTTCATCTCGGCCTGGCAGTTCTGCATGCCACCCTTCTTGATGGAGTGCATCTCGCAGGGGCTGTAGCCGATGATGAGGGACGGGCCGTCGTAG
>JAXKFZ010000184.1:0-4184 GCA_036550635.1 Collinsella sp.
AAGTATGACCGCGTGGGCGCTGACTTCTTCAACGCTATCGAGACCATGAAGGATCGTCTCGACGCCAACGCTGTGGCCGCTCAGGTCCCGATGGGCGCCGAGGACAACTTCTGGGGCGTCATCGACCTCGTCACCATGACCGCATGGGACTTCAAGGCCGACGACAAGGGCATGACCTACCCCGAGCCGATGGACGAGATCCCGGCTGAGTTCGCCGACATCGCTGCCACCAAGCGCGAGGAGCTCCTCGACGCTGCTGCCAGCTTTGACGACGAGCTCATGGAGAAGATCCTCATGGAGGAGGACTTCACCGTCGAGGAGCTCAAGGCTGCTCTGCGCAAGGGCGTTCTGGCCAACGAGCTCAACCTCGTCTTCGTGGGTTCCGCCTACAAGAACAAGGGCGTTCAGGAGCTGCTCGACGCTGTCGTCGACTACCTGCCCAGCCCGCTTGACGTTGAGGCCGTCACCGGTACCGATCCGGACACCGGCGAGGAGATCCAGCGTCATCCTTCCTTCGACGAGCCCTTCTCCGGCCTGGTCTTCAAGATCATGACCGACCCGTTCGTCGGTAAGCTCACCTATGTCCGCGTTTACTCCGGCCGCGCCGAGTCCGGCTCCTACGTGGTCAACGCTTCCAACGGTCAGCGCGAGCGCCTCGGCCGCATCCTCGAGATGAACGCCGCCGAGCGTATCGACCGTGACGACGCTGCCGCTGGCGACATCGTCGCTTGCGTCGGCTTCAAGAACTCCACCACCGGTGACACCCTGTGCGCCGAGGGCAAGGAGATCGTCCTCGAGAAGATCGAGTTCGCTAAGCCCGTTATCGACGTTGCCATCGAGCCCAAGACCAAGGCCGAGCAGGACAAGATGTCCCTTGCTCTGACCAAGCTCGCCGAGGAGGACCCGACCTTCCAGGTGTCCACCAACCACGAGACCGGCCAGACCATCATCGCCGGCATGGGCGAGCTGCACCTCGAGATCATCGTCGACCGTCTGCTCCGTGAGTTCAAGGTTGACGCTAACGTTGGTAAGCCCCAGGTTGCCTACCGCGAGACCGCTGGTCACGACGTCGAGAAGGCTGAGGGCAAGTTCGTCCGTCAGTCCGGTGGTCGCGGTCAGTACGGCCACGCCGTCATCAAGCTCGAGAAGATGGAGGAGGGCTTCGGCTACGAGTTCGTCAACGCTATCGTCGGCGGCGTCGTGCCCAAGGAGTACATCCCGTCCATCGACAAGGGCATCCAGGAGGCCCTGAACACCGGTGTTATCGCCGGCTTCCCGGTCCTCGACGTCAAGGTCACCCTGTTCGACGGTTCTTACCACGAGGTCGACTCCTCCGAGGCCGCCTTCAAGATCGCCGGTTCCATGGCTATCAAGGACGCCCTCAAGAAGTCCGACCCGCAGCTGCTCGAGCCGATCATGGCTGTCGAGGTCGAGACCCCCGAGCAGTACATGGGCGACGTTATGGGCAACCTCTCCGGTCGCCGCGGCAAGATCGAGGGCATGGAGGATCGCAAGAACAGTAAGCTCATCCGTGCCAAGGTGCCGCTGGGCGAGATGTTCGGTTACGCTACCGACCTTCGCTCCCAGACCCAGGGCCGTGCATCCTACACGATGCAGTTCGACTCTTATGAGCCTGCGCCCAAGTCCATCGTGGACGAGGTCATGAGCAAGAACGCCTAAGTTCGAGCTCCCTGTTACGTAATCCTGCGAGAACATCTCTCGCACTCTTTGGAGGTTTAAGTTGGCTACCCAGAAGATCCGCATTCGCCTCAAGGGCTATGATCACGAGGTCGTCGATCAGTCCGCGAAGCTCATCGTCGAGACCGCTCAGAAGACCGGCGCTCGCGTTTCCGGTCCTGTCCCCCTGCCCACCGAGCGCAACCTGTACACGGTTATCCGCTCGCCGCACGTGAACAAGGACTCCCGTGAGCAGTTCGAGATGCGCACCCACAAGCGCCTCATCGACATTCTCGACCCCACCTCGGGCACCGTTGATTCGCTCATGCGTCTCGACCTCCCCGCTGGCGTCGACATCGACATCAAGCTCTAAGCGATATCGCTCATAGCTTAAAGGGCCCCGCTGCCGTTACGGTAGCGGGGCCCTTTTGTTTTGAGTTTAGATTTTGGGATAGCGAATTCGTCTGCCGAGCCGACGGCTGCGGCGCCCTATTCGCTCAGGGGGCGCAAGGATGCTTCTTCGAAGTGGAAGACGCACAAGCCGCTCTCGGTCTCAATGCATGCGCGGCCGCAATCGTCGACCGTTCTAAATATGCCTCGTGCCAGCTCGTCTCCAGCGGGGGAGCGGGCGATAACGTGCTTCCCGATCCAATTAAGGTGGGCGATATATTCGTCGTGGACGGGCGCGAGCGGACCGGCATCTTCTTCCTTGGCGTTGAGGCGCTCTGCCCAGGCATCTGCAGCGTCTATAACTGCGTGATAGACCTCATCGAGGAGCATGTCGACGGCAGGTACGCTCTCGTTGAGATCCGAGAGACCGATTGCCGGCAGGCCGCCATCGGGCACCTCTTGGGGCGCATAGTTCACATTGACGCCAATGCCGCAGACGGCGAAAGGTTTGCCTTCGTTATCGCGTGCGGCCTCGACCAGAATGCCGCCGAGCTTGCGTCCTCGCGCGACCAGGTCGTTGGGCCATTTGAGGCCAATCTCGTTTGCAAGACCCTGCTTTTCGAGTGCTTCGAGCACCGCTAGGCCGCTGACGGCGGCAAGACCAGAGTACTTTGCGGGATTAACGCATGGACGCAGGACAATCGAAAGCAATAGGTTGCCGGCGGTTGAATCCCACTTGTGGCCGCGCCGGCCGCGTCCTGCCGTTTGCGCGCGGGCGGCAAGTCCTGTGCCGTGCGGCGCACCCTGTTTTCCTGCCTCGAGCAGGTCATCGTTGGTCGATCCGGTTACGTCGACAATCGTTAATTGGGCATCCATAGCGGCTGCTACCTCCTTATTGAATAAGTGAATGACGCAATGGTGTCGAGAGATAGACACAATGTGAAGCCTTTGTCGCATTTGGACAATTTAATGTTAACACGTCAACAAAGACTGAAATGCGTTATCCTCTCTTGGTCGATGTAAACACGTCAACAACTCAAAGGAGGCTAGTGATGGGTTTCACGATTCTTGGAACAGGCTCGGCGCTTCCTGAACGCAGTGTTTCCAATGACGAGCTGTCTGAGTTCCTCGATACCTCGGATGAGTGGATTTTTACCCGCACGGGTATCAAGAGCCGCCACGTCTGCACCGCCGAGTCACTTGACGACCTTGCCGTAGCGGCGAGTGAGCGGGCACTCCAGGTGTCCGGAATCGACGCGAGCCAGCTGGATCTGATCGTCTGCTCGACGACGACGGGTGACCACCTTGTTCCCGCTGAGGCGTGTGCCGTTGCTGAGCGACTAGGCGCGACGTGCCCTGCCTTCGATGTCTCGGCGGCTTGTGCCGGCTTCGTATTTGCGCTCGATGTCGCCGAGGGCTATATCGCCCGCGGTCGCGCCGAGCGCGTGCTTGTCGTTGCTGCCGAGCAGATGACGCGCGCGCTCGACTGGACCGACCGTGCCACCTGCGTGCTCTTTGGCGATGGGGCAGGCGCCGCAGTGATTGAGGCTGGGGGAGACAGTCCCCTTGCCGTTGAGCTTTCGACGGCGCCCGACGTCGAGACGTTGCGCGTTCCCGGTCTGGTCGGTACCTCGCCGTTTAAGGCTTCCGCAGATAGCGCGAGCGTGCTGTTCATGAATGGCCGCCGCGTGTTCAAGTTCGGCGTCAACGCCATCTGCGACACGGTCCATAAGCTTGCGATCGATGCGGGCATTTTGGTCGAAGACATCGATCATTTTGTATTCCATCAGGCTAACGAACGAATCCTGAGCCAGGCGGTCAAGCGCCTGGGCGTGCCGGACGAGCGCGTGGTTCGCACGTTGCGCGAGACCGGCAACATTTCGAGCGCATGCATTCCGCTTGCCCTCGACCGGCTGGCAAACGCCGGTGCACTTCACACAGGCGACACCATCGCCTTGGTTGGATTTGGCGCCGGTCTGGATATAGGTGGCTATCTGCTTCGTTGGAAGTAGTCGCACATAGGAAATAAAAACGCCCCTAGGGCACAAACAAAGGAGAACTACCATGGCAGATCAGAAGACCTTCGAGCGCGTTTGCGACGTTATCCGCGAGACCGC
>JAXKFZ010000185.1:0-1657 GCA_036550635.1 Collinsella sp.
AGTTGCCAAGGAAATCGAAGAAGTCGGTAAGGACGCGCCGTGGTACATCCAAGCGCTCGACATGCTGTTTGGGTTTAACGGCGTCGAGGGCCAGACGGTCGTGTCCAACGGCAAATAGCGCCCGGAGGGGAGCCCGCAATGGCAGATTGCAAACGCTATAAGGTAGCCGCGATCGACCTGGGAACGGTGTCGTCGCGACTGGTGCTGGCGCAGGTCGAGGCCGGGGCGATCGTGGAATCGTCCAAACATACCGAGATCACCGACTTGGGCGAGGGCGTGGACGCGACGGGGCGCTTTTGCGAGGCGGCCGTTGAGCGCGTGCTCGCTGCGTGCCACATGTTTGTGGACGAAGCCCGTGCCTTTGGGGCCGCGTGCATCTGCACCACGTGCACGAGCGCCGCACGCGATGCGTCCAATGCTGCCCTGCTGCTGGACGGCCTGCGCGATCTGGGGCTCGAACCGCAGGTGATTCCGGGCGAGGTTGAGGCGCGCCTGACGTTTTTTGGCGTAGCGCACGACTTTGCAGGCGAGCGCATCATCGTCGCCGATTCGGGTGGCGGCTCCACGGAGCTCGCGACGGGCGTCTATGCGCCTGAGCGCGGGGTCTTTGCGCTGGAGGGAACGCGCTCACTGGACATCGGTTGCCGTCGCGTGACGGAGCGGTTTTTCTCGGCGCTGCCGCCCGCACGCGGCGAGCTTGCTGCCGCTGCCTCGTGGGCAGGCGAGCAGTTCGCCGCCTATTTTGAAGGCCTGCCCAGCGACTTTGAGCGCGCCGAGCGTCTGGTCGCGGTGGGTGGCACGGTGACTACGCTGGTGGCTCTGGTCCACGAGCTGGAACCGTACGATTCGAGCTTTGTTCACCTACGCGAGCTGTCGCTGGAGCAGGTCTCGGCCGCTATCGAGCGCATGTCTGTGTTGGACGCGGAAGGCATCGCCGCGCTACCGGGTGTACAGCCCAAACGCGCGGGCGTGATCTTGGCTGGCGCCGTGGTGATCCGCGAACTCATGCGTGCCGGCGGCTACAAGACGCTCACCGTAAGCGAGAACAGCCTACTCGCCGGCATGGCCGCCACCATCAACGAGGTTCTCGACGGCGCGACTCCCACCATCGCCTGGACCCCCACTCTCAGCACCCTCTAAATAAGTTGCGGTGAAATACGGACTACAATCGCCCTTTCGGGCACCAAACAGTCCCTATTCCACCGCAACTCAACAGCCGGCACCTGGGGACAGTCCTCGCGGGGCGTCCCCACGGCGCCTATGCCAGCTTGTCGATTTGCCCAATCTCCCAAAGCGGAATATTGACGAGCATGCCCTCGTCTCTATATGCCGCCAGGGAGCTCCTCACGCAACGCTCGAGCTTGAATTTTTCGCAGGCTATTTTCAGACTCTTCGCTTTAAGGTTCTCTGCCGCCTTGACCTCAAGCGGAAGCACGGTTCCCGTATGGTCGATGGCAAAGTCGGTTTCGGCATTGCCGGAGGTAGAGGACCAATACGCGGGAGTTTTGTCCTGGAACAAAAGCTCCTGCGCGACGTATTGTTCGGTCAGCGAACCTTTGAACTCGGTAAAAACAGCGGATCCGTTAAGAACGATGGCCGGAGAGAGACCGGAGAGCGCTCCGAGGATGCCGGTGTCGATGCAGAACAGTTTGAAGCC
>JAXKFZ010000186.1:0-2169 GCA_036550635.1 Collinsella sp.
AAGCGCTCATGTAGTTTAAACGCACGACGATAAGGAGCACCAGTGGGTAACCACTTCCGTACCTCCGGTGCGGGCGATGATGCCCCCAAGACGCAGGCAGGCGTCCAGGGCAGTCGTTTCGCCACTCCGGATTCAGAGGGCCAGCCTGTTGCTCAGGCCCCCGCTCAGCCGGCAGATCAGGCACAGCCGGCATCCGATCCCTTTGCCTACAATCCAACCAGCGATGTCGCGCTTTCCGGCACGGCGGGTTTTGAGCCCGTTCAGGCCGTGACCGCTCGCGTGGAGCAGCCTCAGGCTGGTGCCGCCACGCCGCAGCCTACCATGGCCGGCATTCCCGACCCCTTGGCCCCTGCGACGCCGGCTCCTCAGCCTGCGCAGTCCGGTCTCTTTGCCGCTATTCCCGACCCCACGCAGCCTGCTGCCCCGGTGGTCGAGAGCGATCAGGCAGCCGAGGTCGCAAGCCTCGATAACGCGCTCAACAACCCCGATTTTACGTCGGTGTTTGCGCCCATCGATCCGCAGGCCAGCCGCAAGAAGATGGCCAAGCAGGCCGGTGTCGAGCCCGTCATCCTTATGGAGCATGTCACCAAGATCTATCCGGCACAGCCTAACAAGCCTGCACTCGACGACATCAACATCGAGATCTATCCGGGCGAGTTCGTCTTCCTGGTCGGTCACTCCGGCTCGGGTAAGACCACGCTGCTGTCGACGCTCAACCGCGACGTCAAGCCGACGAGCGGCCGCATCCTGGTTGCCGGTCAGGACCTCATGAAGATCAAGAACCGTAAGGTTCCGTTCCTGCGCCGCCAGATTGGCGCCGTGTTCCAGGACTTTAAGCTTCTGCCGCAAAAGACCGCCTACGAAAACGTGGCGTTTGCCCTGCAGTGCATCGGCAAGCCCAAGGGCGTCATTCGCAGCCAGGTGCCCGAGGTGCTGCGTCTGGTCGGCCTGGCCGATCAGATGGACTCGCTGCCCGACCAGCTTTCCGGTGGCGAGCAGCAGCGCGTTGCCGTCGCCCGCGCTATGGTCAACCGTCCGCCGCTGCTGATCTGCGACGAGCCCACGGGTAACCTCGACCCGGCGATCTCGCTGGGCATCATGAAGCTGCTCGAGCGTATTAACCGCACCGGCACCACCGTGATCGTCGCCACGCACGACCGCGAGATGGTCGATAGCATGCACCGTCGCGTGATCGCCCTCGAGGGCGGCCACGTTATCCGCGACCAGGAGAGGGGAGGTTACGGCAACTATGGCACCAACTAACGTGGGCTACTCCTTCAAAGAGGCAATCAGCCACTTCTTCCGTAACTGGACTACCTCGCTCGGCGCCGTCATCACGATCTTCCTTTCGCTGTTTATCATCGGCCTGTTCATCATGGGCTCTGCGATGCTGAACTCCGTGATCGGCACCGTCGAGGATCAGGTTGTCATCAACGCGTTCATTAGTGATGACGCCGATCAGGCCGATGTTCAGGCTTTTGAGGCCGAGCTTAAGACGTGGAATAACGTCAAGTCCGTGACCTATAAGGACAAGGACGACGCGCTGGCCGAGTATACGAGCAAGATGTCGGGCAACGCCGACGCCACCATGAGCGCGCTCGATGGCCAGAACCCGCTGCCGGCTTCCTTCGCTATTGAGATGGACGATCCGTCCAAGGTCGAGAGCACGGCAAAGAAGCTCAAGAAGGATGCCGATTTCCAGAAGATCGCGGATGACGGCGACGTCAACGCGAGCGTGCTGTACGGCCAGGAGGAAGTGAGCCGCCTGTTCCAGGTGACCAACTACATCCGCATCGCCGCCGTGGTGCTCGTTGGCCTTCTGACCTTTATCGCATTCATCTTCATCAACAACACGATTCGCCTGTCCATCACGGCGCGTCGTCGTGAGATTGCGATTATGCGTCTGGTCGGCGCCAGCAACGGCTTCATTCGTGGCCCGTTTATCACCGAGGGCGTGCTGCAGGCCATTTTGGGCTCGCTGCTTTCCATCGGCGTTCTGGAGCTGCTGCGCAATCTGATGATTCCGCGTCTGCAGGAGAGCATCGGCTGGATGTCGTTTGCCCTGCCGATGCAGTACTACCTGGTGACCTATGCTGCGCTGATTCTGGTCGGCGTGATTATCGGTCTCTTTGGTTCTGCCATCGCCATGCGCCGCTACCTGCGCGTGTA
>JAXKFZ010000187.1:0-7268 GCA_036550635.1 Collinsella sp.
CACGTCTACTCAATTGACGAGTGCTTTATCGACGTGACACCCTATCTGGACCTCTATCACACCGATGCGGAAGGCTTCGCCTGCATGTTGCGCGACGAGGTCCTGGCGCGCACCGGCATCACGGCGACGGTCGGCATCGGCCCCAACCTATTCCAGGCCAAAGTTGCACTCGATATCACCGCCAAGCACGTACCCAGCCGCATCGGCATACTCGACGATGAGACCTTTCGCAAGGAAATCTGGCCCCATCGTCCCATCACCGATATCTGGGGCATCGGCCCCGGCGTGGCAGCACGACTCGAAAAATACGGCGTCTACGATCTGATGGGCGTCGCGGCGCTCGACGAAAACCTGCTTTACGACGAGCTCGGCGTCAATGCCGAGTATCTCATCGACCACGCCTTCGGACGCGAGCCGACAACCATCGCCGATATCCAAGCCTATCGCCCGCAAGCAACTTCGACCACCACAGGACAGGTGCTCTCGAAGGGCTATGCCTACGAGCAGGCCTACACCGTCTTGCGCGAGATGGTCGACAACGCCGTGTTGGACTTGATCGATAAGCACGTGGTCTGCGACAGCATCTCGCTCTTTGTGGGCTACGCGAGCGAGCGCGCCGACATACGCAGGCTTGATGCCAGCGGTACTGCACAATATGTGGACGGATGCGGACACCTGCGCTCGAGTACGTCGAGCATCGAACCCACCGCAACCGCCGGCCCCGAGCTCGCGCCCCGTGCTCCCAAGCCCGTCCAGCGCGATGACGAACGGCGCCGCCTGGTGCGCGAAGCGCAGGCAATCGATGGCATCTTTGTGGGAGAGCATGGTGGCAAACCGCGTGGTGGCTATGCCGCGCTCTTTGCGCACTCCAACGCCTCGCGCAAGCTGCCCGAGCGTACCAATTCGTTTAAGAAGATCATGGGCTATTTCGATGAGCTCTGGGCGCAGACTGTCGATCCCAAACGACCGGTCAAGCGCATCAACCTGGGCTTTAGCAATCTTGTGCCCGAGGAATTTGCCACCATCGATCTGTTCAGCGATATCGAGGCCGATGAGCGCGAGCGCGACCTGGCGCGCGCCGTCCTGGCCGTGAAAGGCAAGTACGGCAAGAACGCGCTCGTCAAGGGATTAAGCTTTACCGCCGGCGCCACCGCGCGCGAGCGCAACGATCAAGTTGGAGGGCACCGTGCCTAAACCCAAACAACAGCCCATGCGCCCGCCGACCGCCTTCGAGCGCCTGGCGGACCCCGAGGGCAGACGCCGCGCAGCCGACCCCAACCTCACTGCCAACGGTGCCGTGCGCGCCAACCGCGCCGCACAGTTTATGCCCTTTGCCGCCCTCACGGGATACTACGAACTCGTGCGCAAGCAGGAAATCACCGTCGAGCAAAAACGTGAGCTCACGGAAGAAAAAGCCCTCGAGCTTTCGCAAAAGCTCGAGGGCCTCAAACGCGGCGACTTGGTGCGCGTCACCTATTACGATACGTACGGCTATCGTAGCCGCACGGGCATTCTCGACGAAGCGTTACCCGCATTCAAGCTGCTCAAACTCAGGGATATCGCCATCAACTTCGACGATATCCAGGACATTGAGCTACGCGGACGAGCCTAGCGACGAGAACGCTTGCGCAAGACGAGAGCAATGCCAAGCACTGCGGCAGCTGCAACCAGCAATCCCAAGACCAGCGTGAGGGTCGAGTCGCCAGCGCGAGGCAGCGAGCCGTCCTTCGGAGTCTTCTTAGCGGTCGTCGTGACGGTGGTCGTGGTGCTGCTCGACTGGTCGTTGCCACCCGTCTGGCTGCCGCCAGGCTGATCGCCGCCACCCGGCTGCGAAGGATCGGTGGGTTCCGTCGGATCCGGAGTACCGGGATCAACCGGATTCTCCGAATTCTCCTTGCGCTGGATCCAGACCTGGCAACCATAGAACGGGTTGGCGGTACCAAGGCACAGACCCTGGTTGGTCACCGCAAAGGTGCGCAGACCATGGTTATACGGATCGTTAAAGCCATTGGTCGTCAGCGTCGTAAAGTTCACGCCGTCCTCGGTCACATACATATCAAAGCCGCGCTCGGCATCGCGCAGGTAACACATGCACGTAAGGACACTCTGCAACTTCTTGAGGTTCTCCTCGCTCAGCAGCTTATCGAGCGCATCCTGAATATCGCTCGGCAGCTCGGTGCCATAGGCATCCTCGTACTGCTGCTTAAGGCTCTCATAGCTATCGAGCATGTCCTGATACTGGTCGGCAAAGGACTTGAAGTACGCGATCTCGCCATCGATCTTCTGGACATAAGCGGCGTCGTCCTCAAAGTCCTGGGACATCGTCGCGGCCTGATCGCAAAGACCGCCCGCGGCATCCTCCAGCGCATCGCTCAGATCGCCAAAGCCCTTAGCAACCTCGGTCTTCTCGTCATCGACATCGACGGCCTTGTTTGAACCATCAACCTCAGCAGCTTCGTTCGAATCATCGACCTCGACGGCCTCGTTTGAATCATCGTCCGCAAGCGTGTTCACGGGAACGATGGGGTCGTCAGGCGATTTCTTGTCGAGCAGGTGATTGAGCAGGTCCCTAAGGCGCTGAACCTGAGAGTCCCACTCCTCGGGCGTCATATCGATAATGTCGCCATTGGAGAACTGGCCGATCGGCTCAAGCAGGCTCGCGGTATCAAAGGTACCGATATACAGCTTGCCGTCGAACTTCTGCATGCGCCAAATGTACTGGTTCTCGTTTCGGCCAAAGCCCGAAGTCAGGCCGGAAATACCGCCCTCGGGGAACATGTCGGTGCGATCGCCAACGACGAGCTCCATGTTCTCGTCCTTGTCCATGCGATAGATGTTAACCGACTGCTCAAGATTGGCATTCACAAACGAGCAGTCAACGCCACCCATGCTGCTCTTGCCGCCCTCTTCGGTGTTGGATTTGTTGAACAGGATGCGCTCGAGGGCAATCTCCTCGTCGTTGTATTCACCGATATAGAGGTAGTCGTTGTAGACGATGAGGTTGGCAGCGCCAGAACGGGTACGGGCAGGATCGATGCCAAAGCAGTACTTTGCACCGTCCGTCTTCTGATCGCCGACAATGGGAGTCCACGAATAGCTGCCGTCGGCATTCTTGTCGCCACGGACCATGGCAAACGACTGCATGGAATTATCATCGGGAGCGTTCTCGGGCGTACCGGTGCAGATGGTCGCATAGAGATGGCCATTGTACGAGACCATATCCCAAATGGCGCCGCCGTAGATGCTGTCCTGATAGCGAATCGCCGGATAGCCAAACAGCGTCTCCGAGTTGGCAATCTCGGTGAAGCTGTCCTGGCCCTTCGAGGGGTCAGACGACGTCAGGATTGTCGACACAAAATTACCGTTCGCGTCTTTACCCACATTACTGATGACGAGCTGGCCATCATGGACGCACATGCCGCGGATACCGGTAGAAATGCCCTGCTTGTAGGCAGCACCGTAATCCTGCATGCTCGAAAGGCCCTGATAGACAACTTTGTACTCATCCGTCTTAGGATCGATCTCGTATACAGCAGGCAGGCCGCCTTTGCCGTCATTGGTCCTGACGCTGCCGCAGAAATAGAGCTTACCCTTATAGCTCACGGCATTGCGGAACAAAGGAGCGACGCCGTTGAGCGATTCAGAGAGTAGCAGCTTGGTCTCACCGGTCTTGGTATTGATCTTGACCAAGATGCCGCCGCTGTCCTTGTCGGCCGTGCCGTCCTCCTTCTGCTGTCCATGAAGAAGGTACCGTTAAACATGGCCTCCAGCGTCAGGCGCATGGTTTCGACATCAAAGGAATCGCCCAGCGTGCTGTTCATGAGCGTCAGCGTGTTGCCCATCGCCGCATAGCAGGTGCCCACATAAAGCCAGTCACCATAGCTCGCAGCCGCCCAAGTGTAGCTCTGGCCGCGATCGCCTTCGTTATTGGCCGTATTACCATCGGCGCCCGGAACGGCAACGGCACCGTTACCCTGGTAGTCGACGATGCCATCCGGCTGCGACGTTCCTACCGTAGGATGCGAGAGCTTCTCAAAGGAATACCCATTTCCCGCATTGTAGGTAACGGCACCCGATGCGTCTTCGGCGTGCGCCGGCAGCGGCGATACCAAGATAGCGGCAAGCGCTGCCACCAAGCCAAGTGTTCCCACTCGTCTCATAAGGTTATAGCCTCCCCTGTCCTAAAGCCCAGTTTTAGCATTCTTCATTTCTGTCCACGGTTAATTGCAATCTGAGCACAGCAATAATCAGTGTATAAATATACACCTGTAATTTTTTGGACGGGTTCATAGATGCTCGATTGGTAGCGAATTCCGCGCAAACCGTCACCAAACTCCACTTTTGCCGCATCTAAAGGTTATTTTTGCGCAAATTTTTGGATGCCGATAGTCACAATGGGCAGGAGGCTGGTACCCACCGGAGAGGGCAACGCCTACATTTTCATAACGTAATAGCCCGCACCCCTCACTGCCGTCTCGAGTGTGTCGCGATCAACCGGGCGCTTCGAGCGCACGCGTGCCGTGTGGTCCGCGTACGTTACCGTAGCCCACACGCCATCAAGCGCATTGAGGGCATTCGTCACATTCCGGGCGCAGCCGTCGCAACTCATGCCGCCGATAAGGAGTTCCTCACGATAGGGGTAGTGGGACTCGTCGGTGTCTGCCACCACAACCTTTTTGGCCTTCTTGCCGCTCGCACCATCGCTGCAGCAACTCTTCCCGTGTGTCGAAGCGGCAATGCGACGCAGTCCAAAAAACATGCCGACGGCAATGACGGTCAGCACGATGAGATTCGCAGGGTTGAGCAAGTCACTCATGCGTTCCCCTTTCAGTAGCACTATCTAGATACCCCCATGGGGTGTCCCCATCTTAACCCAAAATCATGTCCGTTCGGTCAATTAGTTTTCCTCTTCAAACTTTTTTGTTGACCATGGCTTACTTTCGTGTATAAGTTTTCCTAGGCTAACAGTTTAGATCCGTAAGGAGCGACGTGACTCGAACCATAGACATCCCAACGTTTCAGGCAGCAGTCGTGCGCAACTGCTCCCCCACGCTCGCGGGCATCAAGCCGGCATCGCTCTTTACCTATCCAGGCACCTACGCCCACGGGGACGGCTCGACCGCAACAGAAACCATCGCAGAACGCCGAGCACGCCTGCTCAACGTTATCGCCCAGTGCAACCGCGAGCTTGACCCGCTTGGCATCCACCTGAGTGTTTTGGTCTGGCGGCCCTGCGGAGCGCTCGTGTACGTGTACCGAGCCAAAAGCCTCACCACCTATTTCGCGGACCCTCGCGCCAAAACGGCGCTCGCCTCGGAAGGCTACGACACGAGAGACCTTTCGACATGCCTTGTGCATTTGGCATCACGCATCACGCTCGCGAGTAATAACGTCGCGGAATGCGCCTGTAGCCAGACTCGATGCGCACTACCCCAGCAAGCTAGCTGCAGCAACGACTGCACCTGCGAGTTTCCGCACGAAATAGGCTACTTCCTAGGATATCCCTACGACGACGTGCACGAGTTTATCGTCCAGCGCGGCGAGAACTATAAGGTCTTTGGGGCCTGGAAGGTCTACGCAAATGTCGAGCAGGCACTTGCGACGTTTGATGCCTACCGCGCCTGCACCCAATACTTCACCTTTGTCTATCAGCAGGGCTACAGCTTGGCGCAACTTGCCCAGGCAACCCGATAGAACATAGAAGCCGTGGCAACCTGCCGCACAACTGAAAGGACTCAACATGAGCAAGATCGCCGTCGTCTACTGGAGCGGCACGGGCAACACCGAGGCCATGGCAAACCTCGTTGCCGAAGGTGCAACCGATGCCGGCGCCGAGGCAGAGGTCATCTCCTGCGCCGACTTCTCCGCAGACAAGGCCGCTGGCTATGACGCTATCGCCTTCGGCTGCCCCGCCATGGGTTCCGAGGAGCTTGAATATGATGAGTTCCAGCCCATGTGGGATGAGGTCAAGGAGACCCTCGGCGACAAGAAGGTCGTCCTCTTTGGCTCTTATTCGTGGGCCGAGGGCGAATGGATGGACAACTGGAAGGCGGACGCCGACGAGGAGGGCGTCAACGTCGTCGATTCCGTCATCTGCTACGACGCCCCCGATGATGAGAGCGAAGCGGCCTGCCGCGCCCTTGGAGCCGAGCTCGCCTAGCGGCAATGAGCTCCGCCCGCAACGCGCATTGCAACAAAACACATTCGCGTCCCAACAAAAACGGGAGCCGGATCACATCCGGCTCCCGTTTTCTGCTATGTCAGTCATATAAAGCGGCTACGAGATATTGCCCAAGAACGCCTTGGTGCGCTCGCTCTTGGGGTGGTCGAAGACCTCGCTCGGCGTACCCTCTTCCACGATAACGCCGCCGTCCATAAAGACGACGCGGTCGGCAACGTCGCGGGCAAAGCCCATCTCGTGCGTCACGACGATCATGGTCATGCCGTCGCGTGCCAGGTCGCGCATGACCCCCAACACGTCGCGGACAAGCTCGGGATCGAGCGCCGACGTGGCCTCGTCAAAGAGCATGACGTGAGGATTCATCGACAGGGCGCGGGCGATGGCCACGCGCTGCTGCTGGCCGCCCGAAAGCTGGCTCGGCATAAAATCGATGCGCTCGGCAAGACCGACCTTGGTCAGCTCCTCGACGGCGATCTTCTCGGCCTCTTCCTTGCTGCGCTTGAGCACCTTCTGCTGCGCGAGCATGACGTTCTTTTTGACTGAGAGGTGCGGGAACAAATTGAACTGCTGGAACACCATACCCAGATGCGTGCGCACCTTGTTAAGGTCGACGCCCTTGGCGCACACGTCCACACCCTCAACGACAATCGAGCCACTCGTGGGATGCTCCAAACGATTGATGCAGCGAAGCATCGTCGACTTGCCCGAGCCCGAAGGACCCAGAACTACGACGACCTCGCCCTTATGCACATCCAGATCGATATCGCGCAGGACCACGTTATCGCCAAAGGCCTTCTGGAGGTTCTTGATGCTGACGACGACCTCGTTCGAGTTATTGGTTTCGCTCATGATAGGACCTCCTTACAGACCGGCGATGTGATCGGCGGGCGTCGCGACAACCTGTCCGGCGCTCTTGGCGGGACGCTTCTTCTTGGTCTCGGTTGTACCCAAAAGCCTCGCCTCAAGACCGCTCACCAAGCGAGCGAGCGGCAGGGTGATGACCAGATAGAACAGGGCGGCAACCACGTACGGTGTAATGGAGCCCGTCGTGGCCACGATGGTACGGGCGTTCATGACGATTTCGACC
>JAXKFZ010000188.1:0-2974 GCA_036550635.1 Collinsella sp.
ATCGCCGGCGACATACGCAAAGCGCGCAGGTCGGGAATATCGTCGGTGAGCATCTCGGGCGGAGCGTAGGCCACCGTCGCGCGACGCAGCGTGGCATAGCGCTCGGTAAAGGATGCCTTGCCGCCGGTACCGGCCACGGCCGACGCAGGCTCAAGCGCCAGCGACGAGCCAAAGTCGATCAGGCACAGGTCAAAGGTGCCCTCGGCAAGCTGCCGGTCAAGCGGTAGACGCGCCGTGCGCACCATAATATTAGCGGGCGAGATATCGCGATGGACAAAGCCCTCACCCACCAGGCTCATACGGCAGAGCAGATCGAACAGGTCGCGACCCAGACGCGCCGCCACAAGCGGCGACAGGCGTCCGGCATCGTCCACGGCGAGTCGCGAACGCAAGCGGGCAAGCGTCTCGCCCTCGACCCATTCCATGACAATTGCAGGCACACCGTCGACCTCGCCCCAGCCATAGAGGCGGGGAAAGCCCTTAAGGCCCGAAAGGGCGCGATGGCATTCATATTCCTCGCGAAACGCCGCCTTGAACTTGGCGACCAGCGCCTCGTGAGCGGCATCGTCGTCAAACTCATCGCGCGTCGGCAAGATGAGCTGCTTGAGTGCCACGGCCTCGCCTTGGGCGTTGACGGCACGCGTCACGCGGCCGATACCGCCACGGCGCATGGTGGCATCGTCGGCAAACAGCATCGTAAAACGACGCAGATAGGCAGGCAGTTCGTCCTGACCGAGCGCAATGGCCGGCTCAAACCCGTCGACACGCGCCAGGCGCAGGCCGACCATGGGATCGCGACCGAGCGATTGTGGTGTGGTGGATGCAAGATCGGTCATCATAGGGCAAGCGCCGCCACGTTATTGTTGAAGTTACCGAGCGCGACGTCATCATCGCCGTAATGGCCGACCCATTGACATAGGTTGGTGTAACAGCCCCACAGATTGGCATACTGCTGATACCACCTTGACCGGGGCGAGAATGTCTGACGACCGAACTCGGCTCGAATGACAAACATCTCCCCGACCAGGCTGTCGCACGGCCTGGGATCTCCCGTAGAGTTATAGGTCGAGACCACGTCATTGGCACGAGAAACATAGCCGTCGAGCATGTTGTACTTGGTCACAAGCCAACTGTGAATGCTCTCTTCCTCAGCAGCGGAAAGGCCGCCGGAGTTTGCATCGTTGTCAGTGTTGCCGCCCGTCGAGCCGCCGTTTCCAGGCCCTCCGGTAGAGGAACCCGACCCAGAGCCGCCGCCCGAACTCGATGAATCCGAGCCGGAGCCAGAAGTATCCGAGCTACCGGGCTTTCCGGACTGCTGGGCGTCCTGCTCCTTTTGCTGCTCGACCTTATTCACCGTTGCCGCCACGCTATTGTTGGACAATCGATCGATGATCTTGGTGTTGGTGAGCACGATGGTTTTGCCATTGGCAAGCGTGACTTCGTTGTCCGGGGCCTCGGCGCCGTCCGCATCGTCGGTGCCAAACACAATATGCCCGACCACACTTGCCCAAGCATATCCAGTCGTGGTGCCCAGATCGCTTTTGACCTCATGCCCCACGCGCGGTTCGCGTGCGGCATGCGCCTGCATCATGGACGGCACGGTCATGCCATAGGCAGAAACGCCAGCTATGACCAGCACCAGCGAGCACGATAGCAGTGCGTACGCCCGCGGCGCCAAGCCCAGTCGGCGTCGTATGCGCACCGCGGCGCCGCGCTTTGTCTGAGTGCCACCGGGCCGCATGCGTTCTCCTCCAACAAAAACACGCCGCTCGGGAGCGGCGCATTCATTCGAATCCATATTTGAGTGTATCAGCGAACCCAAAAGGTTGCGCAACGAATGAGCAAATTAAGGATACGAGCGGAAGCATCCATGCGATAAGCGGATACGAAGCATCTTTGTTGCACAACAAACTCACAGTCGCACGGGGAAATTATGACTACCCCGTGCGACTGTGAGGAAAACATACGGCAGGAGCAGGCTCGCCACCTAAATCGCGCGACGGGCCTCGATGGCGCGGCCAAGCGTAAGCTCGTCGGCATACTCCAAGTCGCCGCCCACGGGAAGGCCGCTTGCCAGACGCGACACCTCGACGCCCAACGGCTTGATGGTACGGGCCAGATAGCTCGCCGTGGTCTCGCCCTCAATATTGGGGTTGGTGGCGATGATGACCTCGTGGATGTCCTCGTGGCCCAAGCGTGCCAGCAGCTCTCGAATGTGCAGCTGCTCGGGGCCAATCTTGTCCATGGGACTGATCACGCCGCCCAATACGTGGTACAGGCCATGGTAGCTGCCCGTGCGCTCGATTGCCTGGACGTCGCGCGGCTCGCCCACCACGCAAATGCGAGTGGTATCGCGCATCGGGTCCTGGCAGATGGAGCACTCGTCGGCCGTGGCGTAGTTAAAGCAGCGGCTGCAAAAGTGGACCTCCTGCTTGACCTCCAGGATGGCCTCGGCCAGGCGGCGGGCCTCCTCGGCATCGGCCTCGAGCAGGTAATAGGCGATGCGCTGGGCCGACTTGGGACCAATGCCCGGCAGACGGCCCAGCTCATCGAGCAGTTTTTGCAGACTGTGGTTGGCACTCATATATATGCGTGTCTTAGAACGGCATGCCCGGGATGTTGAGGCCGCCGGTGATGGCGCCCATCTGCTTGTTGGCGAGCTCGTTGACGCCGCGGACGGCCTCGTTGACGGCAGCCATGATCATATCCTGCAGCATATCGACGTCCTCGGGATCGAGGGCATCGGGATCGATGGTGAGGTTGACGAGCTCCATCTCGCCGTTAACGGTCACCTTGACCATGCCGCCGCCGGCAGAGGCGTCGACGGTCTGGGACTTGAGGTTCTCCTGCGCGGCGGCAAGCTGCTCCTGCATCTTGCGAGCCTGCTTCATCATCTGCTGCATGTTCATACCGGCCATGATGGCTCCTTTACGTGCGGCCGCACGCCGAGCTGCAAGGGCAGCCGGAGCACGGC
>JAXKFZ010000189.1:0-5740 GCA_036550635.1 Collinsella sp.
CGATTGATATCAATCGAGGTGAGCTCATAGTCGGTATTGGAGCGCTTGGCGTGCACCTTAAACGAATCGAAGGGGCCAAACTCACGCAGCGCCTTCACGGCGGCGGCACAGTACTCCTGAGGGTCGCGATTGGTGTGATACGCCAAAGACACGCGAGCAACGCCGGGAACGGTGCGAATGACACGAGCCGCCTCGTCGGCCTGATGCTCGTTAAAGGTCACGAGGATATAACCGGAAATTCGAGACACGGCATTCACGGAAAAGGCGGCCAAGGCCGCCTTGATGTTATCCATGAGGATATGCTCAAAATGTGCGCGGTTCTTACCCTTAAGTCCAACCTCGTGATAGTGGACCAGGCAGACGCGAGCCGCCATTTAGGCTTCAGCAACCTTGTGGCCGAGCGCCTTCTCATAACGGGCCTCGTCGTAAGAGATGTCGCCGTCGATAATCTCATCCATAGCCATCGAAATGGTATCGGCACCGGAAAGCCCGATGGTGATGTCATCGACATCCTGGACGGCAAGCACGCGGTTGTGCTGGCCACGCAGCATGCTATTGATGTCGCAGGCGCGCTTGGAGGCAAGCGAAGCGAGCAGGAAGCGGTTGTGATCGGTCTTCTCCAGAAGATCGTCAATGCAAGGCTTTACAACGGACACGGACCTCAGATCCTTTCATGCATATCGAGAACGCGAACGAGCTCATCGGTCGCGCGGTCGAGATCGTCATTTACCACGACGTCGTCGTAGCGGTCGGCAAGGGCAAGCTCATCGGCGGCGTTTGCCATACGCAGCTCAATCGTCTCGGGCGTCTCGGTACCGCGACCGACTAGACGCTCGCGGAGTACCTCAAGCGAAGGCGGCTTGATAAAGATCAGCACGGCCTCGGGGAAACGCTCCTTCACCTGCAGGGCACCCTGGACATCGATCTCCAAGATGAGAGACGAACCAGAGGCGAGCTTGGACTGAACCTCGCTCACCAACGTGCCGTAGCAGTTACCGTGGACCTCGGCCCACTCAACAAACTCACCGTTTGCCACGCGGCGGTCGAACTCCTCACGCGTCAGGAAAAAGTAATTGACGCCATCGACCTCGCCTTTGCGTGGGGCTCGCGTGGTAGCCGAAACCGTCAGGCCCAGGTTAGAGCGACGCTCGCGCACACGAGTGACGAGCGTGCCCTTGCCCGCGCCTGACGGTCCAGAAATCACAAAGAGCTTGGAATCCTGAGCGCTCACTTATTTGGTCAGCTGCTCGAGGAGCTGCTCGCGCTGACGGACGCCAAGGCCCTGAACGCGACGGGTAGCGGAGATGCCGAGCTCCTCCATGATCTTGGCGGCCTTGGCCTTACCATAACCAGGGAGAGACTCGATGAGGGTGGAAACCTTCATGCGGGAAGCGATGGGGTCATCGGAGTTGAGCACGGACTCGAGGGACTTCTCGCCCTTCTTGATCTGCTCGCGAAGCTCAGCGCGGGCGTGACGTGCGGCAGCAGCCTTCTCAAGAGCCTGCTTGCGCTGCTCATCGGTAAGCTGAGGGAGTGCCATTCGTACCTCCAAATAGTTGGGTTATATCTGATTCAATAATTGGCATTTTAGCACGTAGAACGTACAAAACGCCCAATCGCGGCTCCATAGGTTAGACGATACCCGCAAAAAGTGCAATATACTGCGCCCAAAGTTAAGCCCCTGACCTGCGATTCCACACAAAGGATGGGAAAGTTTACGCAGGCACAGGGGCTATTTTGTGCTAATGATACCCAAAAGTGGTGACTTAGGGGAATCTTTTACGCGACGTTTTCGACCAGCTCGGCGACGATGGCGTCAAAGGCGGCAACCGGATCGTCGGCACCAGTGATGGGACGGCCCACCACAATGTGGCTTGCGCCTCGCTCGATAGCCTGGGAAGGCGTCGCCACGCGAGACTGGTCGCCTAAGGCGGCACCCACCGGACGCACACCCGGAGTCACGATCAGGGCATCAGGACCCAGCAGCTCACGCATGTCGTGAGCCTCCATCGGCGAGCACACAATGCCATCGATGCCGTTGGCCTGAGCGAGCTTTGCCAGGCGGGCGGCCTCCTCGGCCACGGGCGACTCGACGCCGATCTCGCTCAAGGCATCCTGATTCATGCTCGTGAGCACGGTGATGGCGACGAGCTTGGCGCGGTCCTCGCGCGCCTCCTCGGCACCCTCGCGGCAGGCAGCGAGCATGGCGCCCGAACCCAAGCCGTGAACCGAGAGCAGGTCGGCACCGGCAAGCGAGGCCGAACGGGCGGCACCGCGAACCTGATGCGGAATATCATGGAACTTAAGGTCAAGGAAGACCTTAAAGCCCAGGTCCTTAAAGGTCTTGACGATCTCGGGGCCCTCAGCGTAATAGAGCGTCATACCAACCTTAAGCCAGGCGGCATGGCCCGAAAGCTCGTGGGCGAGCTCGAGCGCACGCTCACGATCGCAGTCGAGGGCGACGATTACGCGGTCGCGGGCATCGGTCTCTAGCATTCGAAAGCACCTACCAGCTCGTTGATGTCCTTTACGCCCTGGGACTCGGCCCAGGCCTCGAGCTCATGCGCGATCTTGAGCGAAGCGCACGGATCGACGAAGTTGGCCATGCCAACCGACACGCAGGTGGCACCGGCCAGGATAAACTCGGCCGCATCCTCGCCGGTCATGACACCGCCGACACCGTTGATGGGGATATCGACGGCCTGGGCAACCTCCCAGACCATGCGCACGGCGATGTGGTGGCACAGCGGGCCCGAAAGGCCGCCCTTGGGCTTGGCCACGCGAGACTTGCGGGTATGGACGTCGATGGCCATGCCCTGAATGGAGTTGATGACCGAAAGGCCGTCGGCGCCGGCAGCCTCGAGGGCCTTGGCGATCTCGGCGACGTTGACCGGCGCCATCTTCACGAACAGCGGCTTATCGGTCACCTTGCGGCAGGCAGCCATAACGGAAGAGGCGCCCTCGGGCGTGGAGCCCATGGCGGCACCGCCGGCAGCAATATTGGGGCAGCTCACGTTGATCTCGTAGCCGGCAGCCCAGGGGCACAGCTCGACATACATCTCGAGCGCGCGCACAAACTCGTCAACGGAGTGGCCGGCAACCTGACAGATGACCTGGCAACCGTCCTTGGACAGTTGCTCGAGCCACGGACCGGACTCGCGGGCAAAAGCGGCCACGCCGGGGTTCTGAAGGCCCACGGAGTTGATCATGCCGCCGGGAATCTCGGCCATGCGGGGCGCGGGGTTGCCGGGCCAGGGCTCGGCAGCGCAACCCTTGGTGGTGATGGCGCCCAGCTGGGAAACATCAAAGAAGTTCTGGAACTGCCAACCGTAGCCAAAGGTACCGGCTGCGGTGTTGATGGGGTTCTGCATCTTGACGCCGCCGAAATCGACGGCCATGTTCACGGTACCCACTAGAAGACCACCACCTTGGAAGCATCGAACACGGGGCCGCACATGCAAGCACCCTTCATACCGTCGACCGTCTCGACATTGCAGGTGTTGCAGGCGCCAAAGCCACAGCTCATCATGCGCTCGAGCGACACCTCGCAGTAGGCACCGGCCTCGGCGGCAGCGGCGGCGACCTTCTTCATCATGACGGCGGGACCGCAGCTGGCGACATAGTCGTAGCCGCCCTCGCCGAGCAGCTCGGCGGCAGGATCGGTGCAAAAACCGTGCGTGCCGAGCGAACCGTCGTCAGTGCAAACGTTGACCGTGTCGCACAGAGCGCGGAACTCATTGATGCCCACGGCCTTGGACGCGGTGCCAAAGCCCAGGCACACGTCGACGGCCACACCCTGCTCGGCAAGCATGCCGGCGAGGCACAGCACGGGCGGAACGCCGATGCCGCCCGCCACGAGCAGCGCCTTCCTGGTGCCCTCGGGTACCATCCAACCACGACCACCGGGGCCCAGCAGGTTAGAGGTGGAGCCAGGGCCCATCTGGGACAAACGACGGGTATCGTCGCCCACGACGGCGTACCACAGCTCGACGGTACCGGCCTGGGCGTCGGCGCGATAGAAGCTCAGGGGCACGCGAAGCAGCGAGGACGCATCGCCGGGCACGGCGATGTTCACAAACTGACCGGGCTTGAGCGCACTTGCAAGCTTGGGGGCCGAGATGACGAGCGAGAAGACGCCGTCGGCAATCTCCCGGTTCGAGACGACCTCGAAGTCGTGCATGCGTGCAGTGGAAGGTGTGGGCATAAACGCTCCAATCCCCCATGCGGTTGCATGGTCCAAACGAATAGAAAGCGCGGCACCGCAAGGGCGCCGCGCACAAAAGCGATAAGGCTATGCTAGCAGATGCAGCCGTCGGCAAGCGTCTGTTTACCGCCGACAAATACATCGGTGGCACGACCGGTGAGCGTGCGGCCGGCAAAACCGGAGTTCTCGGCGCGCGACTCGTAACCGTCCTCGCCAACCGTCCAGGTTGCGGAGGGGTCGAACACGGTCAGGTCGGCAACGGATCCCGCCTTGACCTGAACCTGGTCGAGACCCAGGATCTCACGCGGTTTGATGGCCATGAGCTCGACCATGCGGCCCATGCTCATCTTGCCCGTGTTGACCAGCTCGGTGAGCACGAGCGACAGCGAGGTCTCGAGGCCGATCATGCCAAAGGGTGCGAGCTCGAACTCGCGGGCCTTCTCCCACGGGGTGTGCGGAGCGTGATCGGTAACGATCACGTCGACGGTACCGTCGATGACGCCCTGACGAATGGCTTCGGCGTCCTCGTCGGTGCGCAGCGGCGGATTGACCTTGAGCGAGGTGTTGTAGGTCTCGTCCAGGTCGTTCTCGGTCAGGAACATGTGGTGCGGGGTGGCCTCGCAGGTAACCTGAACGCCAGCGGCCTTACCGGCACGCACGATCTCCAGACCATGGGCGGTGGAGATGTGCTGGATGTGCAGCTTGGCGCCGGTCAGCTTGGCGATCTCGATGTCGCGGGCGATCTGGAGCTCCTCGCCGGCAGCCGGCCAACCCTCGAGGGCCAGACGGGTCGAGACCTTGCCCTCGTTGATCTGGCCATGGCCGACCAGGTCCTCGTCCTGGCAGTGGCTCATGAAGACCTTGCCGAACATCTTGCCGTAGTCCATGCAGCGACGGAGCATGCCCGCGCCCTGCACGCCGCGACCGTCATCGGTGAAGGCGACGGCGCCGTGGGCGACCATATCGCCCATCTCGGACATGGCCTCGCCCTTAAGACCGCGGGTCATGGCGCCCGACGGATAGACGCGGCAGTGGCCGACCTCGGCAGCGCGGGACTTGACGAACTCAACGACAGTGCCGTTATCGGTGACGGGATCGGTGTTGGGCATGGCGCACACGCCGGTAAAGCCGCCCTTGGCAGCTGCGCGGGTGCCGCTCTCGATGTCCTCTTTGACCTCGTAGCCGGGCTCGCGAAGGTGAACGTGCATGTCCACCAGGCCGGGGACGAGGTACTTGCCGGAAAGGTCGCGGACCTCGGCCCCCTCGACGGCGAGATTCTCGCCGACCTCGGCGATCTTGTCGCCGTCAATCAGGACGTCAACGACACCGTCAAGCTCGACGGACGGGTCGACGACGTGGGCATTCTTAAGAAGCAAGGCCATTATCGGCACCTCCAAGCAGCAGATACAGGATAGCCATACGCACGCAGATACCGGCGTAGACCTGCTCCAGGATGACGGAGCGTTGCGGGTGGTCGGCCATATAGGAGTCGAACTCGACGCCGCGGTTGATGGGGCCCGGGTGGCAGATGATCGC
>JAXKFZ010000190.1:0-1703 GCA_036550635.1 Collinsella sp.
GCAAGGCGAAAATCGAAGGATATGCATACGATGTCGCAAAACGATCGAACTCAACTGATTCCCGATCCGCAGCAGCCGAGCAGGCACACCGGCGGCGTTCAGTCGCCGCGTCCTATCGCGCCGAGCCACGGTCAGCAGCGTAGTGCAGCAAACGCTTCCCAACGCCCGAACCAACAGCGACAGCAGCGTCAACAACGTCAGCAGCGCCAGGCAAACGGCAATGCGCCCAAGCAGCCCCCGACGAACGCTCGAGGCGATCGTGGCCCCGCGCGCAAGTCCGCCGGCAACAATAAGTCGGGCAAAAAGACGACGCTCTTTGTCGTCCTGGGTCTAATCGTCATTGTCTATATCGTAGGCATCGTAGCGTTTTCGCAGCTAGCATACCCCAACACCACCATTGCCGGCGTCGACGTCTCGTTCTCCAACGCTTCGTCTGCCGCCACCAAGGTCAACTCGGCATGGAAGCACTATAAGCTCACCGTGACAGGCGATGACTTTAGCTGGTCCTATCAGCCCGAGTCCGATGAACCCATCGTCGACGGTGAAGCTGCCGCAAAAGAGATCATCAGCCACAACGAAGCCTTTGTATGGCCGGTCCGCCTTGTGGAATCCTTAAGCGGCAAGACCAAAACAACCGCTACCACCAACGAAGTCGATCTTGATCAAGACGTCGACCTGTCCATGCTCTCCGATACCTTTGACCAAAAGAAGTTTGAGAAGGATCTGGGCGCCGCCATCGACGAGTTTAACGAAGGACGTTCGGGCACGTTCGAGGCCAATAGCTCCTATGACGAGCAAGCGGGCAAGTTTACCGTCGAGAAGGCGCGCTCCAACGAAAAACTCAACCGCGAGCATGTCATTAAATATGCCGAGCTCGAGCTCGCCTCGCTGGCCGAGACCGTAGATCTTTCCAAGCTCGGCAACGATGCCTATGAGCCGCTCAATGGAACGCTGACCGATGATCAGATTCAGGCCGCATGCGATGCCGCCAACAACTTCCTGGGCGTCAACGTGACCCTCAAGCTCAACGGCGAGGATGCCGGCAAAGTTGATGGCAGCTCCGTATTGCAGTGGATCAGCTTTGCCGATCCGGCCAACCCCACGCTCGATACGTCGCAGATCAGCAGCTGGGCAGCCGAGCTCGCCAATGGCTTTAATACCGTTGGCTCCACTCGCTGGTGGACGCGCGCCGATGGCAAGCAGTGCGCCGTCGAAGGCGGCGACTTTGGTTGGTCCATCGACAGCAGCTCGCTCGCCAAGCAGGTCGAGGACGCCATTAACAACAAGCAGACCGGCGAGATCGAGATCAAGTACTCCCAGAAGGCCGACACCTTTACCGCAAAGGGAGAGCCCGACTGGAAGGCATACATCGATGTCGATCTGTCCGAGCAGCACGCGCGCTACTACGACGAGAACGGTAATATCGTTTGGGAGGCCAACTTTATTTCCGGCAAACCGGGCGAAGACGCCACCCCCGAAGGCGTGTGGCAGATCAACAGCAACGACGGCGGCAGCACCCTAATCGGAGCCAAGGACCCCGAGACCGGTAAGCCCAAATACGAGAGCCCGGTGAGCTACTGGATGCCGTTTGAGGGCAACATGATCGGCTTCCACGACGCCACCTGGCAAAACGACAAGAGCTTCGATAATGCCGAGTCGTACAAGTGGTGCGGCAGCCACGGTTGCATCAACCTGCGCCTGGC
>JAXKFZ010000191.1:0-5504 GCA_036550635.1 Collinsella sp.
CATCACCGCCAGGTTGTGCGCGGCCTCGTCGTAGCGCGCGGTGCTCTGCCAGTATTGGCGCGGCACCAGGATGCCATCGGGCACGCCGTGGCACGTCGTGGGAATGTCGACGTTAAAGATGTCGTCGTGCACGAACTCGCTGTCCTCGATGGTGCCGTCGAGGGCGCGCGCGACCAGCGAGCGCGTGTAGGCAAGCTCGATGCGATGGCCCACGCCGTAGCCGCCGCCGATCCAGCCGGTGTTGACCAGGTACACGCGCGTGCGGCCGTCGGCAATGCGCTCGCCAAGCATCTTGGCGTAAACCATGGGGTCGAGCGGCATAAACGGCTCGCCGAACAGCGAAGAGAACGTGGGCGTGGGCTCGGTGACGCCGACCTCGGTGCCGGGAATCTTAGCCGTAAAGCCCGTCACAAAGTGGTACATGGCGGCGTCGGCCGTCAGACGCGAGATGGGCGGCAGCACGCCAAAAGCGTCGCAAGTCAGGAACAGCACGACACTCGGAGTGGTGCCCATGCCCTTGGTCCACGCGTTAGGAATGTGCTCCACGGGATAGGCCACGCGCGTGTTGTGCGTGATCGAGATGTCGTCGTAGTTGGGCTTGCGGTTCTCGTCGAGCACCACGTTTTCGCAAATGGCGCCAAAACGGACGGCGTTGAAGATCTCGGGCTCGTGGAAGGCGTCCAGGCCCTCGCATTTTGCGTAGCAGCCACCCTCGATGTTGAAGATGCCCATGTCGGACCAACCGTGCTCGTCGTCGCCGATCAGCAGGCGCGTGGGATTGGCCGAAAGCGTGGTCTTGCCGGTGCCGGACAGGCCAAAGAACACGGCGGTCTCGTGCGTGACGGGATCCATGCTGGCCGAGCAGTGCATGGGCAGCACGTCGTCCTCGACGGGCAGCAGATAGTTCATGACGCTAAAGATCGACTTTTTAATCTCGCCGGAGTAGCCGGTGCCGGCGACCAGAATCACGCGTTCCTGGAAGTTGATGACCACGGCGGCACTGGAGTTGAGGCCCTTGATGGCAGGATCGCACTGGTAACCGGGCGCTGCGAGCACGCAGAAATCAGGCTCGCCGGTGCGCGCGATTTCGCGGGCGAGCGGGCGGGCGAGCATCTGCTTAATAAAGAGTGCCTGGCTGGCACGCTCGCAGGCAACGAGCAGGCGACGCGTGTGGTTGCGGTCAGCGCCCGCCATGCCGCGCGTGACGAACACGTCGTGCTCGTTGAGATAGTCGACGATGCCGGCCTTGATGGCCTCATAGCTCTCGACGGACAGCGGGCGGTTGACCGCGCCCCAGGCGATTTTGTCGTGCACGTCGGGCGTGTCGACGATAAAGCGGTCGTTGGGGGAACGCCCGGTACGCTCCCCCGTCTCGATCACCAGCGCGCCGTTGGAAGCCATGCGACCTTCTTCGCGGCGGATAGCGTGCTCGACGAGCTCCGCGGCGGGTAGATCGACCAGCAGACGGGGTTGATTCTCGGCGGGATCTTCAACGAGCGTAATACCAAAGTTGGACAAAACTTCTGCAGGGGTAACACCAGGCATGGGGCCTCCTTTAAAAACGCGACACGTGGACGCGGCGCGCACTTTACTCACGTAAAGCCCGTTGTACCCGATATGCAAAAACGTTTTTGCGGCAACGGCGAAGCGCCCGCCCAACGGTCAAAAATCGCAGGCAAGCGGCCTAGTCATTGAGGACGTTTTTAAACGACTAGTCGTTGGGGACACTCTTGAACAGGCAACAACCAAGGACCGTCCCCGGATGCCGGCACTTAGGGACGTTCCCAAAGTGCCGGCACATAAAGAACGTCCCTAAGTGCCGACTACAGCGGCAGGCCTTGGCCGAGCATGGCGATGGCGCTCATCAGGACCAGCATGCCGGCGGCGTAGGGCAGGACGGCGCCCAGGAGCTCGGCATCCTTACCGCGCACGTGCACGGCGGCAAGACCAATGGCGAGTGTCTGCGGCGAGATCATCTTACCGGCGGCGACGCCCAGGGCGTTCAACGCGACCATCCAGTAGTCGCTCACACCCAGCGCAGTGGCAGCCTGGCTCTGAATGGGGCCAAACAGCATGCCCGAAGATGTGCCCGAACCGGTCACGAACGCACCGACCGCACCGATCCACGGAGCCAGAATCGGGTACAGGCCGCCGGCGACCGCAATGCAAAACGCACTGATCGACGAAATCATGCCGGCATAGCCCATCACCTTGGCGCAGCCCAGTACCGAAAGCATCGTGATCACCGTCGGCGTCATCTGCTTCACAGTCGCGGCCAGCACCTCGCCCATCATGCGCGGCGAAGCGCCCTGAATGGCACCGCCGACAAACGCCGCCAGGAAAATCCAGACGCCTGGCGTGTTGATCCACGAAAACGTAAGCATACCGGGATTCTCACCGCAATACACCTGCACATGGCTCGCAAACGGCGCGAGCGCAGCATGTACAGCGGGCACCAGGTTGGACGTGCCCAGCAGCAACACAAAGATCAGGATGAAGCACGACCAGGCCGAAAGCGCCGACTTAACGGTGAGCTTCTCCCCCGCCTCGATATTCATGTGAAAGCGTGCGTCCAGATGCCCCGACTTCTCGGCACGCATGGCAAGTGCAGCTGTCAGCGCGAGCGAAACGATGGATCCTACGACCACGGCCAGCTCGGGGCCCACAAACATGGCAACGACCAGAGCCGCGCCGACAAACGACACGCCGGAGAGCAACGCCACGCCGGCAACACCGTGCAGACGCTCGCCCACACTCGCGGCATTGCCCTGGTCATCGGCAACACGGCCCGCAACCAGCACAATAAATAGCGGCATCACCACAAAGAACGGTGCGAGCTGCACCAGCTGAACGGTCGCTAGGTGAAGGGAATCCAAACCCACCAGGTCGGCAACGGACACCGTGGGGATGCCGATGGAGCCGTAGGGCGTGGGCACGCCGTTGGCCAGCAGGCAGATGAGCACGGCAGGCACGGCCTCAAAGCCCAGGCCCGCGAGCATGCCGGCGGGAATGGCGACAGCGGTACCGAAGCCGGCCATGCCCTCCATAAAGCCACCGAAGCACCAAGCCACGAGCAGCGCCAGCAGACGGCGGTCGCTGCTGATGGAGGTGATCATGCTGCCGATCACGTCCATGGCGCCCGTACGAACGCACAGGTTATACGTGAACACCGCGGCGATGATCACCAGGACGATGGGCCACAGAGCCATCAAAAAACCTTCGAGCGAGGCGGTCGCGATCTGCGCTGCCGGCAGGTGCCACCATGCGAAGGCAAGCAAGCACGAAAGGACAAACGATCCGATAGCGGCCTTCCAAGCTGGCCATTTAAAGCACAGCAGCATCACGACCAGCCAAATAATCGGCACAAGAGCCAGTAAGAATGCGGCGACGTCCATAGGTAGAAGCTCCTTGGTACCGCGTGGGCGGCATCGGGGGTGTCACAAAACTTCAACAGGATACCGCACGTTTACCGACAAATTACAGCCGCCCGCCGAAATTATTGAACAATCCGTTCAAAAACACGAACGAACACCGTCGCGTCTATACTAAAGCGCAGCAATAGAAAGGACTCCGCTTTGAGCATCACGCCCCTCGATAGCATTCGCCGCGCCATCGCCCGCCGCAACGGCGTCTCCAACCCCGCTGCATCGAGAGACGGCGCCGCGAAGGCCCAGGGCGGCCGCATCGAGAACGGCCTCTTCCCTGCCTCGCACACTGCCGAGGAACTCGCACGCATCCAAGAGCTGAGTCAGCGCAACGCCGGCGGGCCCGATAGCAGCCAAGCCACACGTCGCCGGCGCGAACGCGATCGCAAGCCCGGCCCCGTCCGCCGCATGGTCAACGCTTGGTGGAACCGTCTGCTCGGCGCCGTCTACGGCGGCGGCTTCTCCATGCAGGAAGCGGAATACGAGGAGCACGCCACCAGTCGCGACTATCTTTGGAACACCCTGGGCACCGCCGTATGGGGCATGGCGTTTCCGCTGCTCACCATTGTGTCGACGCAGCTCGTGGGCGCCGAGGAGGCCGGCAAGTTCTCCATCGCCTTTGTTACCGGCACGCTCATCATGATCGCGTGCAACTACGGCGTGCGCAACTTTCAGGTCTCGGACATCGACGAAAAAACCTCCTTCGCCTCCTACCAGCTCAACCGTTGGCTTTGCGGAGCGCTCGCACTAGGCTGCGGCCTCACGTACAGCAGCGCACGCGGCTACGATGCGCAGATGGCCACGATCGGCCTGGGCGTCTACCTCTATAAGGTGATCGACGGCATCGCCGACGTGTACGAGGGCCGCCTGCAGCAGGCCGACAAGCTCTATTTGGCCGGCATGAGCCAAACGCTGCGTTCCGCCGGCATCATCGCGGTCTTTAGCGTGGCACTGTTCCTCACGCGCAGCATGCCCATCGCGGCCATGGCCATGGGCATCGCCGCGATTGCCTCGCTCGTGCTGGTCACCGCCCCGCTCGCCCTGCTCGAGACCGAAAAATCACGCCGCATGAGCCTGCGCGAGGCTGGCCACCTGTTTATCCAGTGCGCCCCGCTCTTTGGCGCACTGTTCCTGTTTAACCTTATCGAGAGCATGCCCAAGTTCGTGATGGAAGGCGCGCTGGCCTACAAGTATCAGCTGTACTTTAATGCCCTGTTCTTTCCGGCGCAGGGAATTTTGTTGAGCATTGGATTTATCTATAAACCGCAGCTCCTGCGTCTGTCGAGCATTTGGGCGAATCCGCGCAAGCGTCGCCGCTTTGACCTGATTATTGTTGCCGTTATGGCGCTGATCGTGGTCATCACCGGCGTGTGCGCCGCATTTATGGCAGGTCCCGGTATTCCCCTCATGAGCTTTATGTACGGTCTCAGCTTTGAACGCTACCGTACGCTGGCGCTGCTGATGGTCGTCGCCGGCGGCGTCACCGCGGCCATCGACTTTATCTACGCCATCATCACGGTGCTGCGCCACGCTGGAGATGTCACCAAGATCTACCTGATCTGCTTTGCCGTGAGCGTGGTGCTCCCGGTGATTCTGATCAATCTGCTCGGCCTGATGGGCGCCGTCGTGAGCTACCTAGCCATCATGGCCCTACTGCTGGTACTGTTGATTATCGAGTACGCCCACATCCGCCAACGCATAGAGAGGGACCGGAATCCGTACGGAGCCTAATTGCGGCGATGGGAGAAGCTAATTTGCGGTGGAATCACCCCGGCTGGAGTCTCGTTGCGGACACGCAAAACTAAGTGAGTAGACTTTTACCGAATCCCGGACCACACCGACAAAGCACAAGTCCGTGACCAGCGGTTTTATTGAGGCAAATTTGTTGGGTGCTCGGCATTTCCAAAAAAGTCTACTCACTTAGCCAGCGGGCAGCCAAATGATTATTTAAGGCTCTGTTAGACCAGGATTGACATTCCGCCCCGTCATCTTCTTGCGATTGCACAATGGTCGCCCCTTGTCGAATCTGAATCCGGCAAGGGGCGATGCGCCCGAGACCGGACGAGTTGCTCGCCTGGC
>JAXKFZ010000192.1:0-6731 GCA_036550635.1 Collinsella sp.
GAACAGGAGTCGCTCGAGCTCGTCGGGCGGCAGGTTGAGGAGCTCGTCGCCGGGACGGTGCAGGCAGACCTTCCTGAGCTTGCCGATCTCGGAAGGCACGTGCAGACCTTTCGTCATGGCCTCCTACCTTTCTTTCGGGCCTTACTGGCCGAATGTATCAGCGCCCCTCCGTATGGGACGCTGCTTGCTGACAGCTCTAGTTATATCCAAAAACAACCCGCAATTCCACCTCGCCCCCGAACGGTCAGCAAAGTGCGATGAACGGTATATCGCATATGATTCCCCCATGATGCACTTCAGTTCTCTAAAGCAGGTTTTCAAAGGTAATCGTTCTTTTTTCTAAGGAATTGAGCAAGATTGCACAAATAATTTCATGTTTAGGAATTGCATAGCTAAAACTGTTTTCTGCATATATATGTCGTCTGTCAATGATTCAATTTGGATTCGATTATATTCAGCTAGCAATCATTCTTATTCATACATCCTCACCAGTTGAGTATGGATATAGATTGTTTTCAAAACGAGTCGGGCAGTTAGTTGCAAGCCTTGACGGCGTAAGAAGTAGGTAAAGATACCGTTCGCACAATACGTCCGTGCCACAGGTCGACTAAATTGAGACAATAGTGAATAGTGTTAGGCTACCGTCCCCTGCGGGGACTGAACGGACAGATGCATATGCCGAGCAAAATCGAAAAAAAGCAAGCCGCCGCAAAGCTGCGCAAGCCGCCGCGCGACTTCTCGTACACGCAGAACCGAGAGCTCAGCTGGCTGCGCTTTGACAACCGTGTGCTCGACGAGGCCTTCGATGAGTCCGTGCCGTTGTTCGAGCGCCTTAAGTTCGTCTCGATCTTCGAGTCAAACCTCGATGAGTTCCTCATGGTGCGCGTGGGTGGCCTGTCCGACCTTGCTGAGCTCAAAAAACAGCCTGTTGACAACAAGAGCAATATGACCGCCTCCGAACAGGTCGATGCTGTCATGGCCGAAATGCCCGGGCTCCTTACCCGTTGGGAGTCCATCTTTAAGAGCATCGAGGGCAAGCTCGACACCCTGGGCGTTCACCGCGCCCGCATCGATTCGCTTACGCCCGAGGAGCGCACCTTTGTTACCCGCTACTTCCAGGCCTACGTGTCGCCGGTCATCTCACCGCTGGTGATCGACCCGCGCCACCCCTTCCCCAACCTGCGCAACGGCGCACTCTACCTGGCCTGCGGCCTGGACGGCGTCACCGACGAGGAAAGTCTGCTGGGCCTGATCGAGATTCCCGCCTCGATGAACCGCGTGGTCGAGATCCCCTCGCCCACCGGCACCTACTCCTACATTCTGCTCGAAGACGTCATTCTCGCCTGCCTGGACAGCTGCTTTGGCTCCTATAAGCCGCTCGACCGCGCGCTCATCCGCGTCACCCGCAACGCCGATATCGACCCGGACGGCGAGGGCGTCGAGGAGGAAGAGGATTACCGCCAGCACATGAAGCGCATCCTCAAGAAGCGCTTGCGCCTGCAGCCGGTAGTGCTCGCCGTCTCGGGCTCACTCGAAAAAGCAACGCTCAAGACCATCCGCAAAGCGCTCGAGCTCTCGCGTCGCTCGGTCTTTACCTGCGATATCCCGCTCAACTTGGGCTATGTCTTTGGCATCGAGGGCAAGATTCCCGAGCACCTGCGCAATGAGCTGCTCTTTACGCCGTTTAAGCCGCAGCCCAACCCCACCATCGATATGACCCGCTCCATCCGCGAGCAGGTGCTTCAGCGCGACAAACTGCTCTTTTATCCCTATGAGGCCATGAACCCCTTCCTGGATCTGGTACACGAGGCCGCCTACGACCCCGAGTGCATCTCGCTGCGCATCACGCTCTACCGCGTGGCCAAGCAGAGCCGCCTGTGCGAGTCGCTGATCGATGCCGCCGAGAACGGCAAAGAGGTCACGGTGCTCATGGAGCTCCGCGCCCGCTTTGACGAGCAGAACAACATCGAGTGGGCCGAGCGTCTGGAAGAGGCAGGCTGCACCGTCATCTACGGCTCCGAGGGCTTTAAGTGCCACTCCAAGATCTGCCAGCTCACCTATCGCGAGGGCATGGCGCTTACACGCCTGACGCTTTTGGGCACCGGCAACTTTAACGAGAAGACGGCCAAGCTCTACAGCGACTTTATGCTCATGACCGCCCATCCCGGCATCGGCGAGGACGCCAACTTGTTCTTCCGCAACCTGTCGCTGGGCAACCTGCGCGGCGATTACCGCTTCCTGGGCGTGGCGCCCGTCGGCCTGAAGCCACTCATTATGCGCGGCCTGGATCGCGAGATCCAGCGTGCCCTCGCTGGCGAGCCCGCCCGTGTGTTCTTTAAGCTCAACTCGCTCACCGACCGCGAGGTCATCGACAAGATCGCCGAGGCGTCGTGCGCAGGAGTCCGCGTAGACATGATCATCCGCGGCATCTCGTGCCTCAAGCCGGGCGTTCCGGGCAAGACCGAGAACGTGCATGTCCGTTCTATCGTCGGACGCTTTTTGGAGCATGCGCGCGTTTACGCCTTTGGCGTGGACTCGGACATGATCTATCTGAGCTCGGCCGACATGATGACGCGCAACACCGAGCACCGCGTGGAGATCGCCTTCCCCGTGCTCGACCCCACCTGCCGCGCCCTAGTGCACGAATACATGGGCATGCAGCTGCGCGACAACGTGAAGGCCCGCAGCCTCACGAGCGACGGCACCTGGGTCCCCGTGAAGCGTGCAGAGAACGAGAAACCCTTCAACTCGCAGGAAGCCCTGCTGGAGCGTGCCTATCGCAACGCCGAGGCCGCCGCGCAGCAGCGCGCACAGGAGAAGGAACGCGTGGCCGAAGAAGCTATTCAGGCCGAGGTTGAACATGGGGCAGTTGCCAAACCGGAAGCGGTTTCCGCTCCCCCGGTGAATGAGCCCGAGGCTGCCGCAGAGCCCGCCGTGGAGAAAGCGCCCGAGGTTCAGAAGGTCCAGGCGACCGTCATTGAGTCCAAGCCCGCACCTGTACCTCGGCCCGAGCCGCAGGTCACCAAGCCCGCACCCGAGCCGAACGCCCGTCGCGATAAGCCCGCCGGCAAGACCAAGGCCATCGAGCGCCATCGCCCCGGCCGCGTGCGCATGGGCTTGGGTCTGATCGGCCTGGGTCTTAAGACGCTCATTACCGGCAAGACGAAATAGTCGTTTGTAGAAGCAGTTTGTAGAAGCGCCCCGCATTTGAGGAAAGCCTCGGATGCGGGGCGCTTTTCCCTGCTACCATGGTGCGGACAACAACGCGAATGACAGGCAGGAATATGAAGCTCACTATAGAATCGATGACCTACGGCGCCGACGGGCTGGCGCACGCCGACAACGGCAAGGCCGTCTTTGTGCAGGGTGCCGTGGCAGGCGACACCGTCGAGGCCGAGGTCGTACAGGACGGCAAGTCGTTCATGCGCGCCCGCACCACCGAGATTCTGGAGCCAAGCCCCGATCGCATTCAGCCTCCCTGCCCCTTCGTGGGCATCTGCGGCGGCTGCTCGTGGGGCAATCTCTCACGCACGGCACAGCTCGCCGCCAAGGAGCAAAACCTGCGCTCCACGCTCGAGCGCATCGGCAAGTTCGCTCCTGAGCAGGTCGATGAGTTGGTACAACCCATCTGCCACACCAAGGACGACTGGGGCTACCGCAATAAAATCGAGCTCGAACCGACCGTCGTCAACGGTCGCGTGCGCCTTGGCATGCACGGTGTCGACCCCAGCAAAATCGTGACCGTCGATGCGTGCCCGCTGTTCGATAAGCGTTTTCCCAAGGCACTCAAGTCAGTCGTCGGCGCGCTCAACTATCTGAGCGGCAGCCATGACTTGGGGCTCGAACGCGTGGGCATTCGCGCTTCGCGCCGCACCAAGGCGCTCGAGGTCGCACTCTGGACGCCCACGGGTTCCTTCCCGCGCTCGCAGGTCTCGCGCGTGCTGGCAGACGCCGCGCACCCCACGAGCATCGTGCGTGTGATGAGCAAGGGCGAAAAGAAAGCCCGCCGTGTCTCCAAAGTCGAGATGCTCGCCGGCGAGGGCTCGTGGACTGAGAACATCGCCGAGAACCAGATGCGCCTATCTGCTCCGTCGTTCTTCCAGGTCAATACCAAGGGTGCCGAGATTTTGATCGAGCTCGTTATGGACGCACTCGATCCGCAGGAAGATGAGCTTGCCGTGGACCTGTATTGCGGCGCCGGAACCTTTACCCTGCCGCTCGCCCGCCGCTGCGATTACGTCGCCGCCGTCGAGGCCTACGGCCCGGCCGTGCGCGACCTGCGTCGCAATCTGGAGATCAACAAGCTCGACAACGTCGACGTCATCGGCGGCGATGCGGTACGCGAGTTCCCCGATCAGGACGCCGATGTCCTGGTGGTCGACCCGCCGCGTGCGGGCCTCGCCCCCGAGGCGATCGACCTCATCGCGAGCACGAGCGCCCGTGATGTCGCCTACGTGAGCTGCGACCCGGCAACTCTGGCCCGCGACCTCAAGCGCTTTGTCGAGGAGGGCACCTTCTCCCCCGTCAAGATCACGCCAGTCGACCTATTCCCACAAACCTTCCACTGCGAAACCGTCGTCCACCTCAAGCGCAACTAACCGCATGATTTTATGAGAAATGGGGATTAGATAATTATTCGATGCTCGATGGTTTAACCCCGCCTCCTTTTTGTCGTGCAAGTCGAAACAGACGAGACTGGAAAGCGGTACAAGCCACCAAACAATGACCCAGCTGATTACATTTTCATAATGCAGTCAGCTGGGTTTTTTGTTTAACTATGCGCGTTGGCACGGTATCGCAGTTAACGTTTTATCGGGGCACCACAATGAGGGCAGAACTTTGCATCGGAAACAAGCGGAGTGCCACATGAAGCACAGAAGCGCGGTCCATCCATAGAGGTTGCAGCCTGCTGGAATTGCTGCTCGCCCCTAAACCGAGGCGAGTCCTGCTGGCGCGTTGGGATAATATGCGAGTCGGAAGCGGATTCCAGAGGGGTCGACTGAGAATCAGTGGCTACACAAGACGCCATCTTCCTTCGGACAACAAAAACGACGACGATAACAACAACAGCCAATGCACCGACGATTGCGCCGAAAATAACGGGGCTGAGCAAGAAGGACTCTTCTGCCTTTCCAGATGACGCTGTTTTTAGAGGACTTCGCGCAATGTTCGACTTGTACACATCAACCCGAATGCCCTTTTCAGCATGACCCATACTACAAACCAGCGTATCGTCATCAGCAAACCAGAGCCTGCCTCCGCTCTTTAAAGGCGTCTTAGAAGCAACGTTCTTATTTAAATCAAGCAATACCATCTTGTCATTGTTATCAATTCCGAGCACATATCGACCATCATTGGACAATGAACCATAAGCGCCAACCGGACTAGACGGCTTTACTTTCTCCCCCTGCTTGCCCGAAGCACAATCATATACCGCGACTTCGTCAGAAGAAGTATCATTACCCTGCGCAATTAAAGCCAATGAACCGCTCGAATTAACCGAGCAAATGCCATCATCTTCATTCGGGTAGTCAGGCTCTGAAAGACCGCAGACAGCATCATTTGTCATTTCTCCATTCTTCGACAACAGAGCGCCGTTGTTAAGGACGGTGCCTTTGTCCGAAGTAATTGGAATGCCGGAAAAACAAAGGCCCAAAGGATAGACGGCTCCATAACTGCTTTCCGTATCCAGTTCAACGCTAACGATATTGGCAATCGAAGCTGTGCCCAAGTCATAGGTAACTATTTTATTGCAACTTTTGCCATCTTCAGACCCATCGAACACTATGTATCCGTACATACCATCCGAAGACAGCCAGTAGTCGTCTCGTATTACATCGTCTCGCATTACCTCAAAAGAGGGCTCAACGCCAAGAGTTTCACCATCTATAGCAAATTGCTCCTCAATCTCATCTTTTTCGAAATTGTACTTGCAAAACTGAATCGATCGAGATCCCGAAAGAAATAGAAATGATTTTCCGTCTTCAGACAGCTGAAAACGATGCGCACCGCCATCTGCAATAACGGAACTTCCAAGCTTATAAGTCTTTGATTTATTTGAACTCAAATCATAGGCGTTAACCGACAGGCTATCCTCGTCGTACGCATATAACGTCTTTTCATCGGAAGAGAAGCAGCAGTAGCCATCCCAGCTGTTCTCGAGGGACATTTTGACACGCTTCTGCGTTCCGTCTTCAACGTTTAAAACCGTTCCATAATCACCGGGGTCACCATTATTATCCTCGTTAAAGACGATGTACTTCCCCGATAAAGATCGGCACACAACACGCTCAGCGCTTTCCACCGTATATGTTTCTTTGAATTCCGGCGTGGGGACGTCGGCAGCGTAGGCGCCCAGCGGCGCGACAATAAGACTAGCGGCAAGCGCCAGGCCGGCTATTAGAAGCCCCCCCCCATTTCATTTTTCTTGTTCTTGGCATGGTTGCCCCTTTCGGTCGATAGGTGAGTAATACCTGAAGCTAAGCTAAGCCTGAAAAATCCAAATGTGTTGCGCAACAATTCCCAGCGAGCAAAAAAGTCGGTGGCGAATGATGAAAATGGGGCGGGGATTAAATAATCATTGTGTACCGAATGATTATTTAAGGCTCTGTTAGACCAGGATTGACATTCCGCCCCGTCATCTTCTTGCGATTGCACAATGGTCGCCCCTTGTCGAATCTGAATCCGGCAAGGGGCGATGCGCCCGAGACCGGACGAGTTGCTCGCCTGGC
>JAXKFZ010000193.1:0-2015 GCA_036550635.1 Collinsella sp.
GTCGGCTACACCGGCTCTGATATTGCAAAGAACATCCTGGTCACGGGCCTCAAGCGTATGGAGTATCGCGGCTATGACTCCTCGGGCGTCGCGCTCGAGGTGGGCGAGGGCGCCGCGGCGCACCTCGACGTCATCCGCCGCGTGGGCAAGGTCGCGGGCCTGGAGAGCGAGCTTTCCAACATCGACAGCGACGCTACCTGCGGTATCGGCCACACCCGTTGGGCCACCCACGGCAAGCCCTCCGTCGTTAACGCTCACCCCCACACCAGCTGCGACGGTCGTATCGCCATCGTCCACAACGGCATCATCGAGAACTTCGCCGAGCTGCGCGAAGAGCTGGAGGGTCGCGGCCACCACTTTAAGAGCGAGACCGATACCGAGGTCTTCGCGCATCTGATCGAAGAGGCTTATGCCGAGACGCACGACCTGATGGCCTCCGTGCGCGAGGCGTGCACCCACGTGGTCGGTGCCTATGGTCTGGCCGCCGTGTGCGCTGACGAGCCCGGCGTGATCGCCGTGGCCCGCAAGGATTCCCCGATCGTGGTCGGTGTGGGCGAAACCGGCTCCTATGTTGCTTCCGATGTCATCGCGCTCATCGACGCCACCCGCGATGTCGTGGTGCTCGAGGACGGTCAGTTTGCCAAGCTCACGCCCGCAGGCGTCGAGTACACCGACGAGGCCGGCAATGTTATCGAGCCCAAGGTCACCCACATCGACTGGGACCTGGACATGGCAGAAAAGGGCGGTTATCCCGACTTTATGCTCAAGGAAATCCACGAGCAGCCGCGCGTCGTGCGCGACACGCTGGTTGGTCGTATGACGCCGGCCGGCGAGCTCGACATTGACGAGCTGGGCCTTTCGCTCGAGGAACTCAACGATATCGACCGCGTCTACGTGATCGCTTGCGGCACCAGCTATCACGCTGGCCTCATTGCCAAGAATCTCATTGAGGGCTGGGCTCGCATCCCCACCGAGGTGGAGGCGGCCAGCGAGTTCCGCTATCGCAACCCCATCATCACGCCGACGACGCTCGTCGTGGCCGTGTCCCAGTCGGGCGAGACGGCCGACACTCTCGCCGCCATCCGCGATGCGCGCATCAAGGGTGCCAAGGTCTTCGGCATCACCAACGTGGTGGGCAGCCCCGTGGCGCGTGAGAGCGACGGCGTCATCTACACCAAGGCCAACAAGGAGATCGCGGTCGCCTCGACCAAGAGCTTCATCGGCCAGGTTGTGAGCCTGACGCTGCTGGCCCTGCTGCTGGCGCAGGTCAAGTACCGCTTGACCACCAAGCAGGCGCGCATGCTGTTCCGCGAGCTTTCCGATACGGCCGAGCAGATCCAGTGGATTTTGGATACCCAAACCGAGGCCGTTCATGAGGCCGCCCTGCTGTGCAAGGACGCGCAGTCCGCACTGTTTGTGGGTCGCGGCATGGGTGCCGCTATTTCCTACGAGGGCGCGCTCAAGCTCAAAGAGGTCAGCTACCTGCACGCCGAGGCATATGCCGCCGGTGAGATGAAGCACGGCCCCATTGCCCTGATCGACCTGGGCTTCCCTGTCATCGCTGTGGCCACCAAGAGTGCCACCTACGACAAGACCGTGTCGAACCTTATGGAGTGCAAGGCGCGCGGTGCCAAGGTCATCGTCGTTGCCACCGAGGGCGACGATGAGATCAACAAGATTGCCGACTGCATCATCCGCGTGCCGGCAGTCCGCGACGTGTTCAGCCCCATCACGGCGAGTGTCCCGCTGCAGCTGCTCGCCCGCGAGGTCGCCATCCTGCGCGGCTGCGACGTCGACCAGCCCCGCAACCTGGCGAAAAGCGTCACGGTCGAGTAGTTGGTTCCGCCGTTCTAGCGACTAAGGCCCGGCTCCGCATCAAGACGGAGCCGGGCCTTTTTTGCATTTGACCAGATAAAACCTGCCAAAATGAACCTGTCCCTTTTTGGCAGGTTAGCGGAGCTTGCTGGTCTCGAAGTACTCGGGGAACTGGTCCAGAACCTCGGTTTGGTTGCGGA
>JAXKFZ010000194.1:0-3046 GCA_036550635.1 Collinsella sp.
GACTCGACGGACTCGCCGTTGCGCACGATGGCGACAACCTTGGCGCCCTCGATCACATCGTTGTCATAGCCGTCGAACTCGGTCGCTGCGACCTTGTCGGAAAGCTCGACCCACACGTCGTTGAAGCTACCCCAGGCGTCGCCCTTGGCGTTAGCGCGGGCGCGGGCCTTCTGGTCCTCCATGCAGGCAGTGAAGCCGTCCATGTCGACGTCGTGGCCAGCGGTGCCGGCGATCTCGACGGTCAGATCGATGGGGAAACCAAAGGTGTCGTGCAGCTTAAAGGCGACATCGCCCGGAAGCACAGCGCCCTCGGCAAGCGCTGCCAGGGCCTCGTCCAGGTACACGCGGCCGTTGTCGAGCGTCGTGGAGAAGCGCTCCTCCTCGGAGGCAACGATACCCTTGACGAGCGCGACGTTCTTGAGCAACTCGGGATAGGCCTCGCCCATTTGAGCGTTGACCTCGTCGATGAACTTGGTCAGGAAGGCGCCCTCGATGCCCAGCAGGCGACCGTGGAACACGGCACGGCGGAGCAGACGGCGAAGGACGTACTCGCGACCCTCGTTGCCGGGAAGGATGCCGTCCGAGATCATAAAGTCGACAGCACGGGAGTGGTCGGCGATGATGCGCAGGGAGCGGCTGGCGCCGGAGTAATCGTCGGCGTCATAGGTCTTACCGCTGATCTCCTCACCGAGCTTGATGAGGTGCTGCATCAGATCGCCGTCGTAGTTAGCAGTCTTGTGCTGCATGATAGCGGCCATGCGCTCCAGGCCCATGCCCGTATCGAGGTTGCGGTGCGGCAGCTCCGGCATGGAGCCGTCCTCCTGGCGATCATACTGGGTAAAGACGAGGTTCCAGAACTCCAGGAAGCGGTCGCAGTCGCAGCCGGGCTTGCAGTCGGGACTACCGCAGCCGACCTCCTCGCCCATGTCAAAGTAGATCTCGGAGCAGGGACCGCAGGGGCCAGTGGGGCCAGCGGCCCAGAAGTTGTCGTCCTCGCCCAGGCGGGAGATGTGGTCCTCGGCAACGCCCAGAGAACGCCACACGTCGTGGGTCTCGTCGTCCTCGGTAAAGACGGTAAAGTACAGGCGGTCGAGCGGCAGCTTGAACTCCTTGGTGATGAGCTCAAAGGCCCATGCGCAAGCCTGCTCCTTGGAGACGCCGCCAAAAGAGAAATCGCCGAGCATCTCGAAGAACGACAGGTGACGACCGTCCTCGCCGATGCAATCGATGTCGTTGGTGCGGACGCACTTCTGGCAGGAGATAGCGCCGATCTCCTTCATGGTCTTCTTGCCCTGGTAGTACTCCTTAAACTGGTTCATGCCGGCGTTGGCAAGCAGCAGCGAAGGATCGTCGGGGACGAGGGACGAAGAAGGATAGAGCTTAAGACCGCGCTCCTCAAAGAAGTTGAGGAACTTGGAGCGGATCTCGGCCGTAGTCATTGACGGGTAGTCAGCACTCATAGAGGGAATCTCCTCGGTTTCACATCGAAACAGTTCAAACGTAACGATATTACCATCCCACCGCGCCCATGCAAAAAAGAGGGCCGCCAAACAGCGACCCTCCAGCGAAAGTGCACGTTATTTAGTACTGTACGATCCTTTGAAAAAGGGCTGCTGTAGAATTACATATAAGAGTCACCCGGAAGGAGCGATCGATGAAAAGCAAACGATTTTTCCTCAATGCACTTCTGTTAGCGGCACTTTTAACGCTTTTGGCTTTCACCTGCTGGTACGCAAACCAACCAGCATTTGGCTACGTGTTGTATGCAGTAATGTCCGGCGATAAGGCTTATTACACTGTACGCGCAATTGACATTCTCTTTTTCTATGTTGCCGGCCCCTTATCAATCGCTTTGCTCGCGTTTCTTGTCATTTACAACTTCAAGAAACGTTAATAGGACCTATTTAGAATCCGAGTCGTCCATGGAGCCGTCGATGCCGGTTTTGGTGTCGTCCGTGTTGGAATCGTCATCCTTGGCAAAGGGGTTCTTGAAGAAGCCCGTGGAATCGGGTTGCAAACCCGAGAGCTTGATCCAGGGATTATCGAACTCGGGCTTAGGCATCGCCTGGGCCTCGGGCGCAGTCTCGTTACCGATGAGCTCGGACTCATAGATGAAGGTGTCGTCACCGAGCGCGTCGTAAGCGGCGACCGGGTTGCCATCGGCATCGCGGTACGGCGTGCCCTTAAACACGGCGCCGTCATAGGCCACAAGCTGACGGCCGGTCTCATTCTCGAAGTAGTACACGAAGATGCCCTTGAGGGCCGCACAAAGCGGGATGGCAATAATCATGCCGATGGGGCCCATGAGTGCCGAACCGATAACGAGCGCCGTGAGGCTCATGATGGGATGCACCTGCACCGAGCTCTGCATGACCTTAGGAGAAATCACGTTGTCGGTGACGTTTTGCGCGACCATCGTCACGATGAGCGTCCATAACGCCAACATGGGGCTGAACATGAAACCGAGCACCGTGGCGATTGCTGCGCTCACCCAAGGACCGACGACCGGAACCAAATGCATGATGCCGGTAAAGATAGCCATGAGCGCCGCATACGGATGACCGATGATCATAAAACCGATAAAGGCGAGGAAACCACCGCAGATGGACGTCACGACCATACCGCGCATGTAGCCGCCGACAGAGCGAGAAAGGATGGCGACCATAAAGCGGTACGAGGTCTCCTTCTCCTGACCGATGATGGTGCAAATCTCGTGATGCATGCGAGGGTAGTCGCAGGCCATCCAGTAGGCAAGCACCAGACCAAGGAAGATCACGAACAACTGCGAGGCCGTATTGGTGATGAGCGGGAACACACCGCGACCAAGCTCGGCAGCAATCTGAGACACATACTTCGATGCCACGGTAACCAGGGACGAAAGATTATCGTCCAAATACTCCTTGAGCGGCGTGTTGTTGAGCGTCTTGGCATGCGAGATCATCTCATTGAGATCGCCACCCGCAACACGAAGCTGCTCGGGCAGGCGGCTCAGGACTTCCATGATCTGACCAAAGAGAATCGGCGACAAGATGCAAACGACACCGAC
>JAXKFZ010000195.1:0-2205 GCA_036550635.1 Collinsella sp.
ATCTTATGCACCGGCTCGGCCGGCATACTCAGGTTGGGGTCGAACTCGCACTCCCCCATCACCGCACCGGCCAGAGCATAGCGCACCGACTCACGCGGCATGTGGATAATCGGCACCTTCGTAAACGACTGGATCTGGTCGTAGAAGTAGTGCGACGTGTTGCAGGGAATGGCAATGTGCGCACAGCCCAGCGACTCGAGTGCCTGGGCACACTCTTTCATGGTCGCCAGCAGCTTGGCATGCTCGCCGGTCTTAATGGCCAACGTGCGGTCGGGCATGGTCGACTTGGAGAGCACCACCATGTCGATATGTTCCTGATCGCAGGCAGCAGCCGTATGACGCACCACCTGGTCGTAGTAATACGACGTGGCCTCGGCGCCCATGCCGCCGATAACTCCCAGCTTTTCCATCGCCGCCTCCTTGGTGACGCTTGCGCAATTGCGCGTATCATACCCGCGCCCGCCCGATGCAAACCGGACGGGCGCCGCGCTCATCTACTTGTAATACGTCTTGAACAGCTTAAAGTGGCGCAGCTTGGTGTGCCACATGCGCAGCCAGCGGTTAAAGACAAAGTCGCCCTTCATAAACGAAGGGTCGGCGCCCTTGCCTTCCTTGTCCAGGCGATGCACCTTAGCGCGCAGCTCGGGATCCTTGACGTACTTGTCGACGACGCCCATGGGGACGACCATCCACAGGGCCTCGTCCTGAGCCGTCACAAACTCCGGCTCAAACGGACGGTTGAACACATACTCGTCCACCACATACTTGGCAACGTTAAAGCCGCTGTTGGTAACGTAGTAGTTGCTGCGGCCCTGGCGCGTGTTGAAATCGAAGAACTTAAACGAGCCGTCGCGCTCGTCGTACTTTACGTCAAAGTTGGAATAGCCCACAAAGTGAAGGTCCTCGAGCAACTTGCGCACGCCGCCCATGAGCTCGTCGTTGGGCTCGGTAATGATACAGGCATGGTTGCCGACACCGTGGGGCTGATGCTCCTCGAGCAGCACATGGCCCAGGCACATCATGCGGACCTTACCGTTGCGGTCGGAATAGCTGGTGAGCACGCGCATGTACTCGTCGTTGCCGGGCACGCGATCCTGCAAGATCAGGTCGTCGGTGTAGCCGCTGGCATACGAATCGCGAATGACCTGTTCCAGCTCGGCGCGGTCGGCAATCTCATAGGCCTTCTTCTGGCCCTCGAACTCATGCTGCCACCACATGATGCCGTCAGAAGGCTTCAGAATCATCGGGTAAGGAAAATCGATCTGGTCGAGCACTTCGGCAGGCGCCTCACCCTGGGCATTGAGCATCGCCTTGGTAAAGGTAAACGTGTGCGGATAGGGCACGCCATGCTTCTCGCACAGCTCGTAGAAGATCTCCTTCTTCTGGCACTGCTCGAGCATGCTGTAGGGCGCGTAGGGAGCGATGATGTTATCCGCCAGCTCATGGGCATCCTTGGCCTGAGCCACGAGGGCAACATAGTTATCGCCACAGCCCACAAGGACAATCGTCTTATCGGCATGCGCTTGGGCAATGCCGTTGACGGTTTTGAGCATCACGGGCATGGTGTCGATATCCACGTTGGGCGTGTAGTCGATAATCTGGCTGCGGTACGCGGGACCCGTCTGATACTTGCCAAAGACCAGACTCTTGACCTGGTACTCCTCGTAGAAGGCGCGCGCCACCGAATAGGCGTTGATGTCGCCACCAAGCAGCACGGGAATGAACTCGCGCTCTGTAAATTGCAATGCCATGGAAACTTCCTATCATGAACTGCCCACACAACGGGCGGTCTTTGCGCAACTGATTTATTCTAGCGTGCCAAGCCGCCGGCGCCCAAAGCTCCACCGTATCTATGGCAATCGACGTATTCGTCCAGCACGAAGACGGCGCCCACCGTTGTATGACAATGGGCAATGAACCTACCGTTGTTGTAGGATTCAGCGTATTGACATCTTCGAGCGAAAGGCGCACACGTGCCCCAAGACCATCCGACCGATAATCCCATCCTCAATGCCGCGAGGCGCGAGCTGGCGGAACGTGCGAAAGCGACCGCTCCCCTGTGCACGGCAAACGACGCCTACAACGGACCCGCCCGCATCGTCTCGATCAACACGTCGGCACACAAGGGCACGCGCAAGTCGCCCGTCGCCGATGGACACGACACCGTTATAGAGCAATTTGGCCTCGCCTCCGACGCACACGCCG
>JAXKFZ010000196.1:0-5582 GCA_036550635.1 Collinsella sp.
CAAGCGTCGACTAAACGTGCAGCGTGCGCGGTCCCTCCCGACGGGAAACGAAAAAGCCCGGTTTAAAACCGGGCTCGAACAAACACGCCTATTGACAATGGCTTTCTCATATTAAAGGGTTTCGCCAAATACTCCGCTGACGGCAAATTCGATGTCGCCCAAACGTATGGCGAAAGCCTCGCCGATTCCGGCGTAAACCAGTGGTCCCGCTATGTGCAAGGCCGCGATTATTTTGGTAGTCAGCTGACCGAAGGCACAGATTACGACATTATCACAGTAAAGGAGAAAGGAAAACCTGACCAAAAGGGAGCCATGGTCAGCGAAATCCAGCCCCTGTTCTTCAAGCCTGGCAAGTCTGGTTGGAGCACTTTCGAGTTGATTCGCGCCTTCGGCAACCGCGGCGAGAACGTCCCTGGCCTCAACGCGAACACTGATGGTGTTTATTGCATCGGCAGCGAGCGCAACACCGAGATCAACCTCTTCCAGATTCGTCGCGGGTATGACCCCGAAGTCGCTACCATCCAGTGGGAAATGCTCTCCCGCGCCGCGTACTCCGTCGCCATCCCGTTGTACTCCGCTCTGATAACTGAGGTCAGCCCGTACTTCAGCGATCAGACCGTCTCCTTCGATCACTGCAAACAGACTGACGTCGTGTACAACGAGGAGCCCGAGAACTCAATCAACTACGTCCTCATGGACATCAGCTCGCTCTGCTTTGAGAACCCTGACACCCTTGGTATCAGCGTCCGTGCCTACCTCGATGCGCTCCAGAACGAGCTCATCGAGCAGAACAAGGAAGTTGACGCCGCCATGCTAGCCGAGACGACCACCGAGGGCCGCACTGCCCTGGCCAACAAGGCCGGCAAGGCTGCTACCGAGAACACCTACAAGAAGTGCAAGGCCCTGCTCCAGGAGATGCGCGCCTATCAGAAGGCCGAAAACTTCGACCAGCCCTTCACCCCGAGCGACCTGAACACCGAGATCAACGGCCTCAAGGTGTCCATCACCTACGCCAAGGACGCTCTTGCCACCGACCCGGTAACCCCGGATCAGCCTGGTACTCCTGAGCAGCCCGGTACCCCCGAGCAGCCCGCTAAGCCCGAGCAGCCCACCACCAAGCCCGAGAAGCCTGGCAAGTCGGACACCACGACCACGGTAACCACCAACAAGACGAACACCAAGGGCGGCCTGCCCACCACCGGTGATCGTTTTGATGGCCGCGTGGTGGCTGCATTCGCCATCGCTGGCGTTGCCGTCATCTCCGCGGGCGGTTACTTCCTCTACCGTCGCAATAAGGAGTAACGTCTTAGCTGAGCGGGCAAGGCAGCAATGGCAGCCTCGCCCGCTCAGCCCGCTCTTTTGACCGACGGGAAACCCGCCTGAAATCTTTTCAAAAAAGATTTCCCCGCACACACTTCGCTGTGCTATAGTGCAGCGCAACAGCAACTAGGTGCGACCGCGCCACGGCATCACGAAAGGAGCCACCAACATGAAGAACACGATGAAGTCTCTCAACAACTGGTGGTGGCGTGATGCGAATACGATCGGTCGACAGTGAGTCCCTCACGCCTGTTTTTGCGCTCTAGGTGATTGGAAGGCCTCCGGTTTCGACCGGGGGCCTTTTTCTATCTCGAGCCCGATCGCATTCGCATCACGCGCCTCCGCTTTTCTCTTGCACTCCCATTCCGAAAGGATTTTCACCATGTCTCAGAACACCACCGCCGCCCAGCCCCGCACCGTCCAGACCGCCGACCGCGGCAAACTCGATGTCCGCGCCCTCGTCCTGCTCGCCATCCTGCTCGCCGCCGGCTTCATCCTCAACTTCACCGTCGGCAAGGCCATCTCGGGCATCTCGGGCGGCATGATCAGCCCCGAGTTCATCATCTCGGCCTTCTGCCTCACCATCCTGGTCGTTCGTCCCAACATCGGCCAGGCGCTCGTCATTGGCCTCATCTCGGCTGCCGTGATCCAGATCACCACCACTTCGCCGTTCGTCGATTTTGCCGCCGAGGGCATCGCCGCCATGCTCATGGCCGGCATCGTCAACGCCGCCGGCAAGAACGGTCAGGTCAAGCCCGCCATCGCTATTGTCGCAACCTTCCTGACCACCTTTGTCTCCGGCGTCATCTTCATGGTCATCAAGATGGCCATGCTCGGCGTGGTAGGCGAGCTCGCCGCCGCCATGCTGCCCGTCGTCGCCATGACCGCCGTCTTTAACGCCATTCTGGTCGGCGCCCTCTACTTGCCCATCCAGAAGGCCCTGAAGCTCAACTAACCCGTTCGACTTTACGAGCCACCCCATCTTGGCGTTCATTCGTCGCTCGCGTACCCAAGTACGCTTCGCTCCTCTTTCGCGCCAACCTGGGGTCCCTCGTAAAGCCGTCTCCGTGCTTCACCACCAAAGACTGTCCCAAACGACTAGCTTTTGGGGACGTTCTTAAACGACTGGTCATTTAAGAACGTCCCCAATGACTACGAAAGGTATCCATGGAAACGATCATCAACGTCGACGATGTCTCGTTCTCCTATGGCACGCAGACCGAGCAGGCGCTCAGCCACATCTCGCTCAGCGTGAACAAGGGAGATTTCATCGGCATCATCGGGCCCTCGGGCGCCGGCAAGTCCACGCTTGCCGCCTGCCTGTCGGGCGCCGTGCCCCACCACTACACCGGCACGTTCTTTGGGTCCGTCATGGTCGACGGCCACGACACCTGCGAAGTCTCGCTCACCGACGTGTCGCAAATCGTCGGCAGTGTGCTACAGGATATCGACACGCAGATGGTCGCTTCGATCGTCGAGGACGAGATGCTCTTTGGCCTCGAGAACTTTGGCGTTCCCCACGACCAGATCGAGCAGCGCGTGAGCGAAACGCTCGAGACCGTCGGCATCAGCGACCTGCGCGACCGCGAGATCGCCACGCTCTCGGGCGGACAGAAGCAAAAGGTAGCCATCGCCGCCATCCTCGCCATGCGCCCGCGCGTCTTGGTTCTAGACGAGCCCACCGCGGCACTCGACCCCGCCAGCTCCACATTGGTCTTCGAGACGCTGCGTGAGGCAAACCGCGTACTTGGAATCACCATCGTCGTCGTTGAGCAAAAGGTCGCTCTGCTCTCGGAGTACTGCAACCGCGTGTTCGTGCTCAACCATGGCGAAATTGCGCTGCAGGGCGAGCCACACGAGGTCTTCGCGCATACCGACGAGCTCCGTGCCATCGGCGTCGACTGCCCTCGCGTCACGCGTATCTTCAATAGCCTCGAGGCCGATGGCCTGGTAAGCGGTACCCCCTGCTTGAATGTCGATGAGGCTGAGCGCCTGATTTCGGGCATCGTCGACCCCGCACACGCGGCTATCGAAGCCCAGGCGCCCACCGGTTCCCCGCATGCACCGTCGTTGCGTCCTCATGCCAAGGACGCCGAACCCGTACTCACCTTCGACCATGTTGAGTTTGCCTATCCCAATGGCGGCGCCGCCGTACACGACCTTAGCCTGACGCTCTATCCTGGCGAGCTCGTGGGCATCGTCGGCCAGAACGGTGCCGGCAAGACCACGCTCACCAAGCTGCTCACGGGCCTGCTTAAGCCCGCCTCGGGCAGCGTGCGCGTTACGGGCCTGGATACTGCCGCCGTCCCCACGAGCCGCATTGCCCGCGAAGTCGCAACCCTCTTCCAAAACCCCGACCGCCAGATCTGCAAGGACACCGTGCTCGACGAGGTCGCCTTTGGCCTGGAGCTTGGCGGCATGGACCGCGCCGAGGCTCTGCGTCGTGCCCAACTCGTCATCGACCGCTTTGGCTTGCCGGCCGACGAGGCGCCTTTCTCGCTTTCGCGCGGCCAGCGACAAATGGTGGCACTCGCCTCCGTCGTGGTCGTAGAGCCCAAAATCGTGGTGCTCGACGAGCCCACGAGCGGCCTTGATTACCGCGAGTGCATGACCGTCATGGAAACGGTGCGTACCATGGCCGAGCGTGGCTGCGCCGTAATCATGGTCTGCCACGACATGGAAGTCGTCTCCGACTTTGCCGAGCGCATCGTAGTAATGGCCGACGGTCGCATCCTCGATCGCGGCCGCACGCACGAGCTGTTCTCGAACATCGAACTCATGCAGCATGCCTACGTTGAGCCGCCCCAGGTCATCGAACTCTCGCGCCGTCTGGCATCTTCCGTCTCGCCCGCTTTTGCGCAGGTGAGCGAGGTCACCGATGTCGTTCGAATTACCAAGGAGATGGTCCACCGTGGTTAACGTCATCGACTACATGCCGGGCGATACGCTGCTGCATCGCCTGAATCCCGTCTTCAAACTGGGCCTCGCCGCCGCCATCATCGTCGGCATCTTTTTGTCCGACACCTACGTGGCGCTGCTGGGCTTTCTGGCGCTCACGCTCGCACTGGGAGCTTACGCCGGCGTCGTCGACCGTCTGTTCTCGCTGCTCAAGTTGCTGATTCCGCTCGCGCTTATCATGCTGATGCTCCAGCTGGCCTTTATGCGCGATGGCAACGTGGTGTGGGGTTTTATCACCGACACGGGCCTCATCACAGGATCGAAGGCCTGCCTGCGCCTGCTGGGTGTGGCGTTACCACTCATCCTCATGCTCATGGTGACCAAGCTCAACGACCTTGCCAACGCCTGCGTCGAGGTGCTGCACGTACCGTATCGCTATGCCTTCACCTTTACCACGGCGCTGCGCTTTGTACCGGTGTTTGGTCAGGAGATGAATGCCATCATGGAGGCGCAGACCGCACGCGGCGTCGAGTACGATACCAAGAACCCCATCAAGAAGCTTAAGCTCATGCTGCCACTGTGCGTGCCACTGCTCATCTCGAGCGTGGGCAAGACCGATGCCACAGCCTTGGCGGCAGAACAGCGCGGCTTCTATCTGCGCACACGCGCCAGCTCGTACAAGCGCTATCCCATCAAGGGTCTGGACATCGCCGTGCTCATCGTCAGCATCGCCCTCATCGCCATCGGCTTCCTGTTCTAGTTCACCACCGACAGCAACCACCCAACGCAAAAGGCCTCGGCTCGCACCAAACGAGCCGAGGCCTTTACTGTTTCCCCAGATAATACCTACCAAAAATAAACCTGTCCCTTTTTGGCAGATCGAGGGCTATTGGCGGTAGGGGGCGCCGCTGCGGATGACGGATTCGCGCACCAAGACGTCCATGGCGTCGAGGGTAATCTCGGGCATCTCGCGGTATTTCTGCAGCACCGAGAGCTCCGTGCAGGCCAGGATGACGCGGTCGCAGCCGCTACGGGCGAACTCCCACATCACGCGGTCGAACTTATCCATATCGGGCTCACGTCCGGCCTTCACATCATCATAGATAAGCGACATCACATCGTTCTGACGTTTCTCGCTGGGATAGACAACCTCAACACCCGCAGCCTTACATTCGCGGCCGTAGACGCCCGCGCCCACGGTACCGTCGGTGCCCATGATGCCGATCTTATGCACCGGCTCGGCCGGCATACTCAGGTTGGGGTCGAACTCGCACTCCCCCATCACCGCACCGGCCAGAGCATAGCGCACCGACTCACGCGGCATGTGGATAATCGGCACCTTCGTAAACGACTGGATCTGGTCG
>JAXKFZ010000197.1:0-3433 GCA_036550635.1 Collinsella sp.
CTCGGGCGCGCGGCTGGCGAGGTTGTTGAGCTTGGAGCGCTCGCGGGCGGGGTCGAAGACGGCCTTGCCCATCTCGATTTTTGACTTGGCGACTTCGGTGGCAATGTCCATGCGCTCGATAAAGCTGTTGAGGAGCGTGGTATCGATGCCATCAATGGCCTGGCGAATGTCGGCAAGGTCCATGGGGACCCCTTTCGTGAATCGTTGCCTGGGGTAGTTAATTTGGGACGGGGCTTTTTTAGCTGCCCCGGCAGTTAGCACGACGGTTTGGCCGATTCGCGGTCGGGGTAGCTAAAAAAGCCCCGTCCCAAATTAACTACCCCTGGGTTGGTGGGGCTTAGCGCTGGGCGGCGTCCTCGAGGAGAGCGTCCCAGATGGCGAGGGCGGCGGCTGCTTCGGCTACGGGGACGGCTCGGGGGACGATGCAGGGATCGTGGCGGCCGTGGACCGAGAGCTCGGCATTTTCCATAGCGTCCATGTCTACGGTCTGCTGCTCGCGGCCAATGGAGGGCGTCGGCTTTACGGCCATACGCCACATGACGGGCGCGCCGGTCGAAATACCGCCCAGGGCGCCGCCGGCGTTGTTGGATTCGACCTCGATCTTTCCGGTCTCGGCATCGATGCGATACGGATCGTTGTTCTCGCTGCCGCGCATGGCGGCCACGGCAAAGCCCATGCCAAACTCCACGCCCTTTACGGCGGGAATCCCGAACGCGATTTGAGCGATGCGGTTCTCGATGCCGTCAAACATGGGGTCGCCGATGCCCGCGGGAAGCCCGTAAATGCCGCACTCCACGATGCCGCCGATGCTGTCGAGTTCGTCGCGCGCGGCTAGGATCTCCTCGCGCATGCGGCCGGCTGCGGCGGCGTCAATGCACGGCAGATCGTTCGTAAGGATCGCCTTGCGGTCGGCCTCGCGATAGACCATATCGTCCATCGGCAGGTCGGAGATGCCGCCGATCTGCGCCACGTGAGCCATCACCCGAATACCGCGGGCCTCGAGTGCCTGCAGCGCAATGCCGCCGGCGATGCATAAGGGTGCCGTTAGGCGGCCGGAAAAATGCCCACCACCAGCGACATCGTGCATGTTGTGATACTTTACGCGCGCAGGGAAGTCCGCATGTCCGGGACGGGGCTTGCGGCGCAGCTCGGAGTAATCCTTGGAGCGCGTGTTGGTGTTCTCGATAATCGCGGCGATGGGCGCGCCGGTGGTATGTCCATCGACAACACCGGCGATGATGTGGGCGGCGTCGGCCTCGCGGCGTTTGGTCGCGGTCTCGTCGCGACCGGGGGCGCGACGGTCGAGGAAGGCCTGCAGCTGCTCCTGGTCAACAGCGATGCCCGCCGGGATGCCATCGAGTGAGCAGCCGATGGCGGGGGAGTGCGACTGGCCGAAAATGCTCAGATGCAAGACGTTGCCAAAGGTCGAGGACATGCTATTCCTCCTCGAGTGTGACCTTGCCGCCCAGCAGACGGTAGTGGTCGAAGAAATCGGGATAGGACTTGTTGACGGCCTCGGCGCCGTGGATCACGACCTCGCCGGTGGCACGGCTCGCGGCGATGGCGGCCATCATGGCGATGCGGTGGTCGTTGTGCGAATCGACCTCGCCGCCGGTAAAGGCATCGACACCCTTGATGATGAGGTCGTCACCGGCAATGCGCACCTGCGCGCCCAACGCGGTGAGCTCGCGGGTGGTGGTGGCCAGACGGTCGGATTCCTTGATGCGCAGACGGGCGCAATCGCGGATAAAGGTGCGGCCCTGTGCCAGTGAGGCCACGGCCGAGATAACGGGCACGAGGTCGGGAATGTCGTGGGCGCTCATCTCAAAGCCGGCGAGTTTGTCAGACTGCACGGTGGCGGCGTTGGTGGAGCGCACGATGCGGGCGCCAAAGCGCGAAAGCGCGGCAAGTACGTTGCGGTCGCCCTGGGCCGAGCTAAGCGACACACCCTCGACGGTGATGGGGTCGGAGCCGATGGCGCCGGCGCACAGCCAAAAGGCAGCGTTGGACCAGTCACCCTCGACGGCCACGCTGCCGGGCGTGCGATACGAGCCACTGCTCACGCGGAAGTTCGTGACCTCGGGCTGGCCGTCCCGGGCGGGAATACGCTCGACGTTGACCTCGACGCCGAAGGCCTTCATGGCCTGGATCGTCAGGTTGATGTAGGGGCGGCTCTCAATGAGGCCGGTCACCTGCACGCAGGAGGGCTGGGCGAGCAGCGGGGCTGCCAGCAGCAGGCCGGAGATATACTGCGAGCTTACGTTGCCCGGCAGCACAAAGGTGCCCGGGCGCATGCGTCCACTCGTCTTGAGCGGAAAACCGCCCAGACCCTGTAGGTCGCAGCCGGCGGCGATAATCTCGTCCGAGAGCGGGGACAGCGGGCGGGCGCCAAGGCGGCCCTGGCCCACGAAGGTGGCATCCGCACCCAGCGCGCAGGCGACGGGCAACATAAAGCGGAGCGTGGAGCCGCTTTCGCCGCAGTCGAGCGTGCCGCCGGCAAGGGCCTTGAGCAGGCCAAACTCAACACTCTTCATAGTGGGATGGACCTGGAAGCCATCCTCGACGGTCTCGATGCGAGCGCCCAGTGCCGTAAGGCAACGCACCGTAGCCTCGATGTCGGCGCAGGTGGTGTTGCAGGTAACGTGCGTCTCGCCGTTGGCAAGCGCAGCGCAGATGATGAGGCGATGCGCCATCGACTTGGACGCGATGGCGGGAACGGTGCCCTTAAGCGGGGACGGGGTGATGCGGGCTAGCATGCGAATGCGTCTCCCTTCTGGCCGAGGCCCTCGGCAATGAGTTCGTGGAAAGTGGAAAGCGGCGTGCGGTCGATGCTGCAGCGGCCGATGCCGTGCGGAATCACCAGGTCGATGGTGTCGCCCGCGCGCTTCTTGTCGTGGAGCGCCTCGGCAAAAACGGCATCGGCATCTAGGTCGCAGCGGGTCTTGAGGCCATGGCGGGCGCAGAGCTCCTCGATACGACCGGGCAGTGCAGCATCGCAAACGCCGTGCAGAGCCGCGGCGCGCGTGATGATGCCCATGCCGATCGACACACAGTTGCCGTGTCCGAGCTCAAAGTGCTCGCAGGCCTCGACGGCGTGTCCGGCGCTGTGTCCAAAGTTGAGGAGCTTGCGCTGGTTGATCTCGCGCTCGTCGGCAACGACCACGGCGCGCTTGATGTCGATATTGCGGGCGATGATGAGCGCTACGCGCGCCACATCGCGGTTGAGCAGCTCCAGCGTGAGCGGGGTCTTCTCCAGCTCGGCGAAAAGCTCCGGGTCGGCGATCACGGCGTGCTTCACAACCTCGCCGCAGCCGTCGGCGAACTGCTCGGGCGTGAGGGTGGCCAGGCACCCCACGTCGGCGATAACCACGCTCGGCTGCCAAAAGGCGCCGGCCAAGTTCTTGCCGGCAGCCAGGTCGATGGCGGTCTTGCC
>JAXKFZ010000198.1:0-2494 GCA_036550635.1 Collinsella sp.
TCCCAGAGCGCCCTTCTTAGAACAAGATTGTTGCGTTGCAGCAAATGCTACTCGGCAGCAGCCTCAGTCTCGACCTCGGCGGTCTCGGCCTCGGCGACCTCAGCGGCCTCCTCGACCTCAGCCTCGGCAGCGAGCTCCTCGGCGGTAACGCCGACGAGAACGACAACCTCGGCCTTGATCTCGCGGTACAGCGAGATGGCAACGGTGTGGGCACCGGCAACCTTGATGGGCTTACCGAGCTCGACGCGCTTGCGGTCGATGTCCATACCGAGCTGAGCCTTGATGGCGTCAGCGATCATAGCGGCGGTAACGGAGCCAAAGAGGATGCCCTCGTCGCCGACCTTGACGTCAACGGTGACCGTCTTGCCCTCGAAGGCAGCCTTGGTCTCGTTGGCGGTAGCCAGACGGACGGCCTCGCGCTTGGCGATGTTGTTGCGACGCTCGTCAAGCTGCTTGAGGTTGCCCTTGGTGGCGGCAACAGCGAGCTTCTTGGGGAACAGGAAGTTCTCAGCGTAACCCTGAGCGACCTCTACGACGTCACCCTCGCCGCCCTTGCCCTTAATCTCATCGAGAAGAATAACCTTCATGATGCGTCTCCCTTCTTAGCCGCGGTCGCGGTTGCCACGAGAGGAAACCACGGGGACGGTGTACGGCAGGAGAGCCATCTCGCGGGCGCGCTTGATGGCGTTGGCGATGTCATGCTGATGCTGCGTGCAAGCGCCAGTGACGCGACGGGGCTTGATCTTGCCACGGTCGGTCATGTACTTACGGAGAAGCTGAGTGTCCTTATAGTCGATGAACTCAGTGTTCTCCTTGCAGAACTGGCAGTACTTACGACGCGGCTGACGTGCAGAAAAATCATTAGCCATGTCAAAATACCTTTCGTTTGGCAACTTCGGCGAACCGAAGCCGCCTCTCACTCAAAAATAGGTGAACAACCCTTAGAACGGGATGTCCTCATCGTAGACGTCGACCGCGGGCGGCGTAGCCACCGGTGCGGCAGGACGTGCTGCGGGCGCGGGAGCTGCGGGGGCGTAACCGCCCTGATCGTAGCCACCCTGGCCACCACGGGAGCTCATAAACTCGATCTCATCGACGATGACCTCAAGCTTGCTCCGGCGCTGGCCGTCGCGCTCCCAAGAGCTGTAGCGCAGCTTGCCCTCGATCGCGACCTTGTTTCCCTTTGCCAGGAAACGGCTCACGGCCTCGGCGCGGGTGCCGAACATGGTGCAGTCGACAAAGTTGGGATAGTCCTCCCACTCGCCAGTCTGCGCGTTGCGGCGACGATCGTTCACGGCGACGCCAAAGGACAGAACCTGGGTTCCGCCGGCGGTGGCGCGCAGCTCGGGATCGCGGGTGAGGTTACCGGTGATGTTCACTCGATTGATGCTCATAACTCACTACTTCCTCTTGGGGCACAAGCCCAGTCCAAAACGACAGTCTTACTCCTGGTCGTCGCGACGGACGATCATGTGGCGGACCACAGCGTCGGTGATGCGCAGGACGCGATCAAGCTCGGCGATCTGGGTAGGATCTGCGTGGAAGTTGATGAGGGTGTAGTCACCATCGGTGAGGTCGTTGATCTCGTAGGCGAGCTTGCGCTTGCCCCACTCGTCAACGGAGTCGACCTTGCCAGCGCCCTCAGCGATCGTGGTATCGATACGCTTCATAACAGCGAGACGAGTCTCGGGGTCGAGCGACGGGTCAACAAAGAACAGCAGTTCATAAGCCTTCATATTGTCACCTCCTCTGGGCAAATGTGGCTTCAGGTCGTGAAGGTGCGCCTGAAGCAGGAAAAGACTTGGTAATAATATCTTTCAACCTCCCAGGCCGCAAGAATATGCAGCTACAACCTCATGACCTCCACATATGTCCATGCTCGCACCACGTTTCATGCGCATTCCAACCAAATGCCAACCAAGAGCTTGACGGATTTGTGGACAAGATACGGTGCCGCGGGGACAAGCTGAGCCAAGCCGCAGGTCAACGGGCACAAGGCTGTGGTCGCAAAATGCATACCAGTGGTCCACAGCACCACCCAAAGATTTTTAAATTCATTGCCAAGTCGCTTATGAATACCCCTTTTGAACAATTGAGTTAATCAACCACGCTGGTCGGAAGCCGTTTTTTGGCACCTCAAACCCCACTGCAACGACAAGCGCAGCCAAGCGTTTTAAAAAATGCCAACTTTTCTGTTTGCACTTTGCGATTCCTCGTGTATACTGACTTTCGCATTTAACGGAGAGTTGTCCGAGTGGCCGAAGGAGCACGATTGGAAATCGTGTAGGCGTCAAAAGCGTCTCCAGGGTTCAAATCCCTGACTCTCCGCCAGTTAATTCCAAAGCAGGCCTTCGAGCCTGCTTTGTTTTTACCCCACGCGGAGGGGTGGCAGAGTGGTTGAATGCGGCGGTCTCGAAAACCGTTTGGCCTGTATAAGGTCACGAGGGTTCGAATCCCTCCTCCTCCGCCATTTTGGTTGAGAAAGCTCCCAAGA
>JAXKFZ010000199.1:0-3827 GCA_036550635.1 Collinsella sp.
CAAGCAGCTGGTCGATTGGGCAAACGAGGCAAAGACCTACGTCCACGGCTACTTTACGCTCGAGAGCTTCGACGCACTGGCTGCCGGCGGCCGCATTCCGCCCGCGGCAGCGCAGCTCACGGCAAAGCTCGATGTCAAGCCCGAGCTCTCCTACGACCTTGCCGGCTCGCTGTCGCTGATCGGCGTCAACCGCGGCCGCAAGAAGGCGCTCAAGTCCATTCTCAAGTCGTTCCGCGAGAACTACGTGCCCGACCGCACCATGCCCATCGCCATCATGACGGCCGATGCCGAAAAGGACGGCGACTGGCTCGAAGCCGCCATCCGCAAGGAGGAGGGCTGCGCCGACGTCACGATCATTCGCAGCTCCGTGGGTCCCACCATTGGCTCGCACGTGGGCCCCGGCATGGTGGCCTGCGCGTTTTGGGGTAAGAACCGCGCCGACAAGGCGTCGCTTTCCGACCGCATCGCCCGTCGCGTGCGCGGTCAGTAGGCAAGTAACGCGGCCGTAATCGATCCCAGCTCACTGCCCAAACGCTGGCGCCGAGTATTCAACCTGGTAACAACACCCAACCCAAAAGGAAAGGTTTCATGGCAAACAAGCTCTCCGTCGCATTCATCGGCACCGGAATCATGGGTGCCCCCATCGCCGGCCACATCCTGGACGCCGGCTATCCCGTCACGGTCAACAACCGCACCAAGTCCAAGGCTGCCGCGCTTGTCGAGCGCGGTGCCATCTGGGCCGATACGCCGGCCGAGGCCGTGACAAACGCCGATGTCGTCTTTACCATGGTGGGCTATCCCTCCGAGGTCGAGGAGCTCTACCTGGCGGGCGACGGCCTGCTGGCCTGCACCAAGCCGGGCGCGGTGTTGATCGACCTCACCACGAGCTCGCCCGAGCTCGCGCGCGACATTGCCGAGGCCGCCCAGGTCTCCGGCCGCATGGCGTTTGACTGCCCCGTCACCGGCGGCGAGTCGGGCGCGATCGCCGGCACGCTCACGGCTATCGTGGGCGCCACCGAGAACGACATCGCCCCGGTCCGCGACATCCTTGCCACCTTTGCTGCCAACATCTGCTGCTTCGACGGCGCCGGCAAGGGCCAGGCTGCCAAGCTCGCCAACCAGGTGTCGCTGGGCGCCTGCATGGTCGGCATGGCAGACGCCATGGCATTTGCCGAGCTGAGCGGCCTTGATCTGGAGAAGACCCGCCAGATGATCCTGGGCGGTACCGGCAAGTCCGGCGCCATGGAGAGCCTGGCTACCAAGGCGCTCGACGGCGACTACAAGCCCGGCTTTATGGTCGAGCACTTCATCAAGGACCTGCGCTTGGCGCTCGCCTATGCCGACGATCGCGAGCTTGCGCTGCCCGGCGCCGACGTGGCCTTTACGCTCTACGATATGCTCGACGCCATCGGTGGTGCCAAGCTGGGCACCCAGGCCATCACGGTCCTCTACAAGGAGGAGGCCGACGCCATCGCCGCCGGTCTGGACTGGTCGCAGTATCGTCCCGAAGAGCACGGTGCTCACGAGGACGGCTGCGGTTGCGGCGAGCACGGCGACGACCATGAGTGCGGTTGCGGTCACCATCACGGCGAGGACCACGAGTGCTGCGGCGGTCACGGCCATGACGACGGCCATGAGTGCTGCTGCGGCCACCATCACGGGGAGTAGCGCCCATGAGCTGGACGTTCGTGGTACTAGCGCTGGTGCTCTTTCTCTTTGCGATCTACATTGGCTTTTTGTGCGGCCAGTGGGCCTGCGAAAAGCGCGTGATTACCAAGCGCGACTACTGGATTGCCAACTTTGCAGGCGCGGCGGCAGTCGTCCTGCTGACCTGGGTGTTCTCACTGTTCCCGCTGGTGCAGTTTGCGCCGATCGGCTGGCTCGGCGGCTTTATCGCCGGCCTTAAGATGAGCTTTGGCGAGTCCGTCGGTCCGTGGCGCAAGCACGACGAGGTCTTTAACGTCAACAAGGCTCATCGAGCCGCCGCCGACGCGGGCGACGCCGAGGAGCGCCGCCGCGCACGTCGCAATGGCGCGGCCGACCGACAGCTCATCTCGGTCACCGATGACAGCAAGGGTGCTGGCAAGCACGCTAAGAAATAGTAAGAAGAGGTAACTATGGCAGAAAACAAAGACGAACAGCTCACCGACGAGGAGCTGGCACAGCTTCAGCTGGCAGAGGAGAACGAGAACGCCGTCGACCGTCTGGTCAAGGAGCTCGGCTGCCCCACGCGCCGCATCCGCCAGTTTGCCGCCCGCGTGCTGCACCTGCTTGCCGAGCGCGATCCGCAGCGCGTCGTGCCCTGCGTGCCCGCGCTGATCGAGGCGCTCGACCGCCCCGAGGCGCAGACCCGCTGGGAGGCCCTCGATGCCCTGACGGCGCTCGCTACCACCTGCCCCGAGCAGCTGGGCGATGCCTTTGAGGGCGCCGAGACTGCACTGTTCGACGAGATTTCCTCCACGCTGCGCTATGCCGCCTTCCGCCTGCTGTGCGTGTGGGGCGCCACGAGCGTCGAGCGTTCGCGCGAGGCTTGGCCCATCCTGGACGAGGCTATCCAGTGCTACCACGGCGACCTCGAGTATCGCGACATGCTCGGTTGCCTGTACGAGTTTGGCCAGGGCGAGATCGACGCCGAGGTCGCCGAGAAGCTCGCGCTGCGCCTTAAGTTCGATGCCGAGAACGGCAAGGGCAGCTATCTCAAAGCCCGTTCGAGCGAGATTTGCGAAATGCTTGTTAAACGCTTTGACCTTGATCTCTCCAAAAAGAAGAAGCGTGCTAGCGTTAAAAAATCTGACGACGCCGAAAACGAGGAGTAACAGATTATGGTGCACGATGTAGTCCTGATTCCCGGTGACGGTATCGGTCCCGAGATTACGCAGGCCATGCGCCGCGTGGTCGAGGCCACCGGTATCCAGATTAATTGGAATGTCCAGGAGGCCGGTGCCGGCGTCATGGACGAGTTTGGCACGCCACTGCCCCAGCACGTGCTCGATGCGGTCGCCGAGACCAAGGTTGCCATCAAGGGCCCCATCACCACGCCGGTCGGCACGGGTTTCCGCAGCGTTAACGTCGCCCTGCGCAAGCATTTCGACCTGTACGCCTGCGTGCGCCCCTGCCTATCGCAGCCGGGCGACGGCTCGCGCTTCCGTGACGTCGACCTGGTCATCGTGCGCGAGAACACCGAGGACCTCTACGCCGGCATCGAGTTCGATGAGGGCGCTGCCGAGGTCGAGGAGCTCTCGCAGCTCGTTGAGCGCTCGGGCCAGAAGACCTTCGCCGCCGATTCCGCCATCTCGATCAAGCCGATCTCCATCGCCAAGAGCCGCCGTATTGTGGAGTACGCCTTTGAGTACGCCCGCCGTTGCGGCCGCAAAAAGGTGACGGCCGTACACAAGGCAAACATCATGAAAGCGACTGACGGCCTGTTCCTGCGCGTTGCGCGCGAGGTGGCCGCCAACTATCCCGATATCGAGTTCAACGACAAGATCGTCGACGCCACCTGCATGGGCCTGGTCCAAAACCCCAACGACTTCGATGTCCTGGTGCTGCCCAACCTGTACGGCGACATCGTGAGCGACCTGTGCGCCGGCCTAGTGGGCGGTCTGGGTATGGCCCCTGGCTCCAACATCGGTGCCGACTGCGCCATCTTTGAGGCAACGCACGGATCCGCGCCCGATATCGCGGGCCAGGATATCGCCAACCCCACGGCCGAGATCCTCTCTGCTGCGATGATGCTCGATCACCTGGGCGAGAACGACGCTGCCAATCGCATTCGCGCCGCCGTCTCTGCCACGCTCGACGAGGGCGAGCAGGTTACCGGTGACGTG
>JAXKFZ010000200.1:0-8441 GCA_036550635.1 Collinsella sp.
ATATCACGCGAGGTGGCGTCCTTGGAGACACCCAAAATCTCGTAGTAATCTTTTTCGTTCATCGTCGCCATGCGCGGCAACCTCCTGCTCACAGCAGCGTATATATTGCGGTAATTCTACCCGAGCGGCCTAGGCTAGACCCCAAAACAGCTCGAACAGCACATTTCCATCGAGCCAGCCCAAGTGAGTGGGCGCTAAACGAGCACGGACGCGACCTGCGATAACGTCTTTCGAGGTGACGCGCCCCGCATGTCCTTCAATATGATCGGGCACCCAGGTGGCAAGGCCCAACTCGACCGCACGGTCGCAGGCCGCCGCCAACTCATCTGCAGCGATCACGCTTGCCGAGCGAACCAACAGATCGGGCCCAATGCCACGCGTCATGCGACAGGCAAGCATCAAATCCTCGGCCGCCGCCTCGCGCTGCGACAGATACTCGGCATCAAACGTCGTCGCGGCATCGTCGCGTTGCACCAAGCGCACGCGATACGCATCGCCGCGAGCAAGCACGTCGGGAAACAGCCCGGCCAAGCGATCGAAATCCTCGGCGTCGAGCATACCGGCGGCAGAGCGGCCCAAACCCAGATAGCCCTGTCCGGTCCAATAGGCAATGTTGTGGGCGCACTCATGGCCGTCGAGCGCGTAGCTTGCCACCTCATACGGGTGATAGCCGGCCGCACTCAGGCGCTCACGCGCCGCATCCATGCATGCAGCCTGAAAATCCTCGTCGGGCTCGAGCGACTCGTCGCGACACGCCATGCGATAGAGCGGCGTGCCCTCCTCGAGCGTGAGCGGGTACACCGACACATGATGCGGCGCCGCCGCCAACACGCCATCGAGTGTGCGCTGCCAGCTTAGGTCGGTCTGCCCGGGAAGGCCGCACATCAGGTCGCACGACACGACAAGCCCAGCGTCCTTGACCGTCGTGATGGCAGCGAGCGCCCGATCGGCATCGTGAATGCGGCCGATGGCGGTAAGTTCGGCGTTATCGAGCGTTTGCACGCCCAGAGAGACGCGCGTGACACCCACCCCGGCAAGCGCAGTGGCAAGCTCTGCGGTCAGCGATTCGGGATTGGCCTCGCAGGTAAACTCAACAGGCTTGCACCACGCAGAGATACGCCGGGCAAATTCTACCAAACGCTCCCCCGCCAGCGACGGCGTGCCGCCGCCAACATAGACGGTGCGGATCTGTGCAAGCGCGCCTGCGTCGCCAAAAGCATCGAGGCGCGCATACAACTGCTCAAAATAGGTATCGAGCGCAACGCTCATGTTGCACGGAGCAAAACTGCGTGAGTCAAAGTCACAGTACCGGCATTTTTGGGCGCAAAACGGCACATGCACGTACAGCGCGGTAACGGCCACCGTTAGGCCTCCAACGGATGAGCGGGCACCGACTCGCCGGCGGCAAGTGCGGCCTCACAGGCCACCACATCGTGCTCGATATCATCGACCAGTGCCATGAACTCCTCGTATGTGGAGCAACGCACCACCTGAGCGCGCCAGGCGGCAGCATGGGGCATGCCCTTTAGATACCAGCTTGCGTACGTGCGGGCACGCGACATGAGCGGCAACAGCTCGTGCGTGAGCGTCAGGTGCTCGCGCAGGGCATCCAGGCGCTCAACCGAGGAGCGAGAAGGAACCGGCGTGCCATCGAGTGCAAGGGCTCGGGCATCGCCGAACACCCATGGATTGCCGTAGATGCCGCGCGCGATAAACACCGCGCTGGCACCCGAGCTTTGCAGATGCTCAGCAGCGTCCTCTGCCGAGAACACATCGCCCGAACCGATAACGGGAATCTCGACGGCGTCGGCCACCTCATCGACGACCGACCAATCGGCCTGGCCCGTATAGAGCTGCGTGGCGCAGCGACCATGTACCGCCACCGCGGCGGCCCCTGCTCCCTCAAGCATCTGGGCAAACGTCGCGGCGTTGCGGTCTTCGGCGTAAAAGCCCTTACGGATTTTTACGGTCACGGGCACATGCGCCGCGCCCACCGCCGCCTCGACGATCTGCTCGGCCAGATCGGGAGTGCGCATAAGCGCCGAGCCCTCGCCCTTGGTGACGACCTTGCGAGCCGGGCAGGCCATGTTGATATCGATCAGCGACAGGCGATCGCCCACACGCTCCTCGACGGCAGCAACAGCGCTCGCAAACTGATCGGGCTTGGAGCCAAAGAGCTGCACGCAGATCTGCTGCTCCTCGTCGGCCGGCAGTACCAGGCGCCACGTCTTATTGCTGGCATAGGCAAGGCCCGCCACGCTCACCATCTCGCTATAGGCAAGGTTGGCACCGCGACGGCGGCACATGATGCGGTAGGCAGGGTCGGTCACGCCCGCCATGGGAGCCATAAGGAACGGCTGCTCGGCATAGGCGCCAAGCAACCGCTTGCTGTATTCAGAAAGTGCCATGGACCTACTCGTCCACCTTGAGAATCGCCATAAAGGCCTCCTGCGGAACCTCGACCGAGCCGATGGCCTTCATGCGCTTTTTGCCCTCTTTCTGCTTCTCGAGCAGCTTGCGCTTTCGCGAGATATCGCCGCCATAACACTTGGCCAGCACGTCCTTGCGGCGCGCTTTGACGGTAGAGCGGGCAATGATCTTGTTGCCGATGGCGCCCTGGATAGGCACCTCGAACAGCTGGCGCGGAATGATTTCCTTGAGCTTGTCGCACAGACCGCGGGCCAGGCCATAAGCCTTATCCTTGTGCACGATAAACGACAGCGCGTCCACCTCGTCGCCCGAAAGCAGGATGTCGAGCTTGACGAGCTCGGAGGGGCGATATTCGTTGAACTCGTAGTCGAGCGAGGCGTAACCCTTGGTGCGGCTCTTGAGCTGGTCAAAGAAGTCCAAGATGAGCTCGGCAAGCGGCATGTCGAAACGCATCTCGACCGACTTGCTCGTGAGATGGATCATGTCGGTAGTAATGCCGCGGTGCTCGATAGCGAGCTGCATGACGGCACCCGTATACTCGGGCGGGCAGATGATCTTTGCCTTGAGGTAGGGCTCCTCGATACGCTCGATGCGCGTAGCCTCGGGCAGATCCTGCGGGCTACGGACATCAATCATCTCGCCGTCAGTCTTGTAGACGTGATAGTCCACCGAGGGGCTCGTGGCAATGAGGTCCAAGTTGAACTCGCGCTCCAGGCGCTCCTTGACGACTTCCATGTGCAGCAGGCCCAGGAAGCCCACGCGGAAGCCAAAGCCGAGCGCCACCGAGGTCTCGGGCTCCCACACCAACGACGGGTCGTTGACGTGCAGCTTATCGAGCGCATCACGCAGGTTCTCGTAGTCCTTGTTATCGATCGGGAACAGGCCCGTATAGACCATGGGCTTAGCCTCGCGGTAGCCGGGAAGCGGCTCGGGGCAGGGGTTCGACGCCCAGGTAAGGGTGTCGCCCACGCGAACGGCCTCGGGGTCCTTCAGGCCCGTGACCACGTATCCGACCTCGCCGACCGTCAGCGCGTCGACCGGCGTCTCGGCAGGACGCTTGACGCCCACGCCATCGACCAAAAAGTCGCCCTTTGCCTGCATCATGCGCAAGGTATCGCCCTTTTTGATGGAGCCGTCAAAGATGCGCACCGTGGCGACGACGCCACGATACTCGTCGAAGTATGAATCCAGAATGAGTGCCTTGAGCGGCGCGTTCGCATCGCCCTTGGGCGGAGAGATCAAAAAGACAATGGACTCCAGCAGATCGTGGATGCCCTCGCCGGTCTTGCCCGAGACACACACGGCATTATCGGCAGGGATCGCCAGGTCATCCTCGATCTCGGTCTTAACCTCGTCGGGATGAGCCGAGGGCAGGTCGATCTTGTTGATGGCCGGCACAATGTCCAGATTGGCGTTCATGGCAAGCGTCGCGTTGGAGACGGTCTGTGCCTCGACGCCCTGTGTGGCGTCGACAACGAGCACCGCGCCCTCACAGGCTGCCAGCGAGCGCGAGACCTCATAGGTAAAGTCCACGTGGCCCGGCGTATCGATCAGATTGAACTGATACGTCTCGCCATCGTCGGCGTCATAGGACACGCGAACGGCATTGGACTTGATCGTGATGCCGCGCTCGCGCTCGATATCCATGGTGTCGAGCAGCTGCGACTCCATGTCGCGTTCGTCGACTGTATGGGTGAGTTCGAGGATACGGTCACTGATCGTGGACTTGCCATGGTCGATGTGCGCAACAATCGAGAAGTTGCGGATGTGGGAAATGTCAATTGAAGTATTCATGCGGACTATCTTACCCGAGCGGTACAAAAAATGGAGCCTGTTCCATAAAACAGGCTCCATTTATGCGCGTAATCTGTGTGGTGTGAAATTTACAACTTAGGCGTTGATGCTGTTCACGAGCTTGGCAAGACCGGACTTGCGGTTGGAAGCCTGGTTCTTGTGGATAACATGCTTGGCGGCAGCCATGTCGAGACGCTTGGTGACGGTCTTGAGGGCAGCCTGGGCCTTCTCGGCGTCGCCCTCGGCGACGGCGGACTGGACGTGCTTGGTTAGCGTCTTGAGCTCGGACTTGACAGCCTTGTTACGCATGCGAGCTGCCTCATTGGTGCGGATACGCTTCTTCTGAGACTTGATGTTTGCCACTTCTGGAGTTCCTTTCGAGTTCCTTGCAAAAAATGTATGACACCTCTGAGACACGGTGAGGTCATGCAAGCGCCTACTATAGCACGCTCCCCCTCAAAGGGATAGAACGAATTTGTCAAATAGGCAGGTATCATCACGATTTTCTCAAGATGTTCGTAATCCAGAGCAAAAGCGCGGTCTGAGAATCGGCCGAACCCTTGAGCGCGAGCTCCACATCGACCGCGCCCTCGAGCGCTGCGACGAGCTCTGCCATCGAAAAGCGGCGCGCCCAGGTCAGGTGATTCTTGACCTGCCAAGACTGGAGCCTGAGCGTTGCGGCCAGCTCACGACCCTGTCCGCGCGCATCGAGCGCCTTGGCAACGATCAGCTCACGGATGCGCCCGCACAACAGCGTGTAGGTCCACACGTAGCTCTTGGCGGGCAGTAGATTGAAGAGTTCGAGCGAGCGGCGCATGTCACGGGCCGAGACCGCATTGAGAAAGTCCCAGGGCTGAACCTCGGCCGTACGTACAATCCAGCGCTCAACGTCGGCAAGCTCAATCTGGGGCGCCTCGACCATCTGGGCAAGCTTAGCCAAGTCGTTATCGAGCATGCGGGTGTTCTCACCCGAACGCGAGACGAGCTCCTCGGCGGCCGCCGTCGAGATCGACTTGCCGTGCTGCGTCGCCATCTGCTGCACGCGGCGCGGTAGCTCCCAGCGCTTGGTACCGGAGCAATCGATCACCGCCTTCTTGTCGATCTTGGCGATCGCCTTATACAGGCGCGTGTTCTTGGCAAGCGAGTCGGCGATGATGAGACAAACCGTCGTGGGGCTGGGACTCGCCAGATAGTCGACAAGCGGCTCGGAGATCGCTTTGGCGAGTTTTGAGCAGCCGTCAAGGATTACCAGGCGAAACTCGCTGCCCATGGGAAAGGTGTTGAGCGATCCGATAATCGACTCGATATCGGGGTCTTTGGTCATATCGCGCTCGTCGAGGTTGAACTCGACCATACCCGACTTTTCCAGACGCGCCTTCATACGCGAGACGGCGTGATCGCGCTTGACGCCGTCGGTACCGACGATCAGATATGCCGGCAGCAGACCGGTTTCGGACATTGCGCTCCCCTCCCGGAGGCTCTCGAATTCGTACCGTGCCATTTTAGCCCAGGGGCCAGCCGCGCGCCAACGATGTCATCACGGTCGCTGGCATCGCATCGCAAAGCCATTCGCAGACGGCGTGACGGTAATGTCGCCGTGTTCGATAGTGCACGCGAACACACCACCCGCTTCCTTAACGGCATCGATGCAGGCATCGGACGGATGGCCGTATCGATTCCCCTCACCCGCACTCGCAAGGGAAAGCTCGGGCTTCAGGACGTCCAGCAACTCACCATCGACTGAAACCTTAGAGCCGTGATGCCCAAGTTTAAGTACATCGATATCCCCCACCTCCTGCACGAATTCCCGTTCTTGATCGAGCTCGGCATCACCGGTGAGGAGCATACGCAGGCCCTTGCCTTCCTGAACATAAGAGAGCAGCAGGACAAGCGAGTCCTCATTTCCCTCGCCATCCACGGACTTGAATGGCCACATCACGCGGCCGCAAAATGAGCCGATGTCGACCGTATCCCCACGGCGCACCTGCCGATACTCCACGCCAGGTCGGTTCAATACCTCGGCAGGAGCATCCTCCAGCGCATCCGCCGCCACGGCAATCGTTCCGACCGAAAACTGTTCGAGCACGGCAGGCAGACCACCCCAGTGGTCCTCATCCCAATGCGTCACAAAGACGGCATCGATATGGTGCACGTTATTGCGAACCAACGCCGCTACCACGCGCTCGTCGAGCCCGCAGTCGACGAGCGCTACTACGCCGCCCTGGCGGATAAGAATCGCATCGGCTTGGCCCACATCGAGCACCGTCACCGAAGGCGGAGCGAATCGATCCCAGTAGACGTACGGAATAGCAGCCAAGAGCACCAGGCATGCAAGCCCCACCGCCATAGGACGTGCACGGGGACGCGGCCACCAGACCAGCAGAACCGCCAGCAAACACGGCACCAGGTAAATCCACACGCTATCGGGCGACACACTCACGGATGCGCCCGGAACGGCAGCAAAGAGCTGCTCAAAGAACAGGGCGCAGCGAGCGACAATCATGGGCACCACGAGCGCCCAAGTCCGCAACGGTCCCACGAGCGAAAAGGGAACCAGCACGATGGACACAGCAAGCAGTACGCTCACCACCGGGCCGATGACCGCATTTGCCAACGGAGCAATGAGCGAGAACGTACCGAAGGCGGGAATGGTAATGGGAAGAGTCGCCAGTTGCGAGCACAGCGTGACGGAAAGCATGCTGGCAACGCCCGATGGCACACCCAGCTCACCCAAAGCGTAGGTCGCATAGGGGCAAAAGCACAGAATGGCAAAGACGCTGACACATGAAAGCTGAAAGCCCATCTCGAACAGCACCGTCGGTCGCAGTAGCACAAAGATGGACATGGTTACGAAGAGTGCCGATGCGCCGTGCCGGCGACGCCCCACGCCGTTTACGACAAGCGTCGCGAACACCATGCAGCACGCGCGCACGGCCGAGGGAGACGCGCCCGTAAAGGCAGCGTAGCCCACAAGCGTTATCGCCAATATCGCCCGCTGAAGACCACGTGAGCACCGAGTCTTTTGCAATACACCCTCGATTACAAACCCCACGATAGCCAAATGGCTGCCCGAGACGGCGATAAGATGCGCCGTTCCCGTTACCGAAAACCAGTCGCCCGCCGGCTGGGCGCGTAGCTCGGCCGAACGACCGCAGACGACACCGGCTATGAGCGCACGCGCCGGGTCGGTCGCAGGCGCGATGGACGCAAGCAGCCCATTTCGCAGCCGAAGCAGCGGCCCCGGAGAACCCTCATCGATCGACACAATCCGAACGGCTTTTATCTTGCGTACCTCGCCTCGGAGCGCGCGCGATCGTCCAAACGCATCGTTCTCAAAACGTGAAACGCGACCGATAACACGCACGTGCGCCCCGACCTTGAGCTCGCGGTCACACGATAGGCGAACCGCTGCCAAGTTCTTACCGTCCGCGCGTGCCTCGCAGGTATAGGAATACACGTCGTCGTTTATGGATGGATCACCCTGCACGACAAACTCGAGGCTGCTTGCCGCTCGACCGTCGAGCGCCTTCGAGGCGCCTAGCGTGCCCACAGCCCACCACGCCGAGACGACCGCTCCCGCCACGAGACCGACGGACGCGGCATACAGCCACCGCTTCAAAGGGGCAAGCCGCGCACAAGATTGAGCCAGCACAACGAAGACCGCCGCCGCAATGGGAATGGCCCATAGCGGCCCGACCGCCGGCACCCGCTCCCTCAGCAGCGCATCAGCGGCCACGTTAAGCACCAAAGCGCAGCTCACGCACATGCCGGCACACAGGGCCATCGTCCACGGCATCAAGGGCCGCGGAGGCATCACATGCTCGCGCTCTGTCGCACTCATACGCAGATGCAATCTTTGATTTTGGCAAGCTTCTTCTCGCCGATTCCCGACACACGCATCAGATCGTCAACCGAGGCAAAAGCACCGTTCTTTGTCCGCTCATCGATAATCGACTGGGCCATAGAAGGCCCGATGCCCGAAAGCGTCTGCAGCTCCGCCGCACTTGCCGTATTGATGTTTACTAGGCCTGTAGCGCCACTCACGCCCGACGATGCGGAAGCCCCACCATCAACATCGGCTTCCGCAATGGACGTCTGCTGCTCCCCTACCGTTGGAACGTGAATCTTCTGTCCATCGACGACCTTAGATGCCCGATTGAGCCCCGTAACGTCTGCCTCAGGCGCCAGCCCGCCGGCGGCATCAATCGCCTGAGCCA
>JAXKFZ010000201.1:0-8964 GCA_036550635.1 Collinsella sp.
GCGAGCGTCATGGGCTACCTGAAGGGGAAGAGCTCGCTGATGATATTCGACAGGCACGCCAACCTCAAGTACAAGTTCGGCAACAGGAAGTTCTGGGCGGAGGGCTACTACGTGTCCACCGTCGGCCTGAACGAGGCGACGGTCGCCAAGTACATCAGGGAGCAGGAGTCCCACGACATCGCGCTGGACAAGCTGAGCGTGAAGGAGTACGAGGACCCCTTCAAGAGGGGGTGACCCCGCCGGTTCGACCGGCACGCCACGGGTCAAGATGCACTAGGCCTGGACGAAGTCCGGGCCCGCGCCTTTAGACGCGAGCCCGGGGCCCGTGGGTTATACCCTAAGAGCAAACCACCCTTTTTAAGGGTGGTTCTGATTTCGACTTTGTAAACTAGAACCTCCAATCTCTTTACGTTCCCTTTACGATTGCCTCCAGTGCAGCAGGTATCCTTTTAGAGAAGTATGACAGCCGTATAAACGCGGGCTGTAGCGGCGATGCCGCGGTACTTGTGTTATTAGGAGGCTTTAGTATGGCAGCACGTGCGGACAACGTTTCGCGTGTCGACCATGATGGAGTTACGTTGGTGGAAGGCGCGACATCCGATGTTCGCTTTGCCTTCACCGAGCGCGCCGGTGGTGTTTCCGAAGATGCGTACTCCTCACTTAATTTGGGCTCGCATGTTGGCGATGACCCCTTTGCTGTTCAAGAAAATCGTCGTCGCGTGCTCGAGGCTATGGGTGCCGCCGAGTGCGAGCACAACTTGCTCGTTCCCAATCAGGTCCATGGTGACCATATCGTTGCGGTGACCTCGAACGGCGCCGATGACCTTGAGGACGTCCGCGAGCAGATTGCCGAGGGCTGCGATGCCATCGTCTGTACGGCGCATAACGTACCCGTGCTGCTCTGCTTTGCCGACTGCGTTCCCGTGGTGCTGGTGGCCCCCGGCGGATTTGCCGTGGTGCACTCCGGTTGGAAGGGCACGATTGCACGTATTTCCGCCAAGGCGTGCCAGGCGCTTTGCGATGCTGCCGGTTGCGATGCGAGCGACGTTTCCGCCTATATCGGCCCCCATATCTTGGGTGACGAATATGAGGTATCCCAGGAACTCATGGATCGCTTTGCCGCCGAGTTCTCTTGCATCGATGCGAATACCTCTCGCATGCTCGATCTTTCCGCTGCCATTCGCGAGGCGCTGGTAGATGTCGGTGTCGACGCGGATAATATCGTGGATACCCAGCTTTCGACCGTGCGTCAGAACGACCGCTTTTATTCCTACCGTAACGAGGACGGCACCTGTGGGCGCCATGCTGCGATCGGCGTGATGCTATGAGAAAGATCGTATCGGTCCTGAGCGCCGCTGTGCTTACGCTTACGCTGTGCGCCTGTTCTTCGGGATCTTCTAGCTCTTCCATTACCGTGGCCGGCTCCACGACCTGCCTTCCTATCGCCGAGATTGCGGCCGAGGGCTTTAAGGAGGAGACCGGCATCGACGTGCTCGTTTCCGGTTTGGGTTCTTCCGCTGGGATCGAGGCCGTCAGCGCCGGCACGGCCGATATCGCCAGCTCCTCCCGTGGACTCAATGCCGACGAACAGGATCTGGGCCTGACTCCCATTGTCATTGCCCACGACGGTATTGCGGTCATCGTGAACGACGACAACCCCGTCGATAACCTCTCGACCGAGCAGCTCCGCGATATCTACGCCGGCAAGATTACCAATTGGAAAGAGGTCGGTGGCGAGGACCTGAGGATTCAGGTCGTCAACCGAGACGAGGCGTCCGGTACGCGCGAGGCCTTCCGTACCATCGTGATGGATGGCACGCCGTTCGATCGCCGCTCGGCCGTTCTTTCGGGTACGGGCCAGGTGCGCGACGTGGTATCTCGTTCGCGTGGGGCCATCGGCTACATTTCGCTGGGCTTCGTCGATAGCCTCAACGCCAAGACCTCGGTCAAGGCCGTCTCGGTCAATCATGTTGAGGCGTCCGAGAAGACGGTCGCGAGTGGCGGCTATCCCATCTCGCGCGACCTTTACTTCTTTGTGAAGGGTGTGCCTTCGCAGCAGGCGCAGGATTACATCGACTATGTGACGTCCGAAAAGATGGACAAGCAGATTCGCGAGGCGGGCTTTATTCCCGTCACCAACGACGAGAAGGGGAGTGAGTAGCATGGAAGCACAGGAAAACTCCCAGACTGAGCAGAATGTTCAGACGCCCAAGAAGCGCGAGCTGGCGCTCGTATCGCGCAGTACCTATATCAAGGAGAAGGCGCTGCAGTGGATCTTCTTTGCCTGCGCGTTCTTGGCGGTCGTTACCGTCATCCTGATTTTTGTCTTTACCACGTACTCGGCGCTGCCCGTCTTTACTGACATCGGTCTGGCTGACTTCTTTAGCTTTACGTGGGCGCCTTCCGAGGGCCACTACGGCATCTTGTCGCTGCTTGCTGGCTCGGGTCTGGTGACCGTCGGTGCGCTCGCCATGGGCGTGCCGCTGGGCGTGGGTACGGCCGTTTACCTGGTCGAGATTGCCAGCAAGCGCGTGCGCAAGCTCATCAGCCCCGCCGTTGACCTGCTGGCGGGCATACCCTCCATCATCTACGGCTTCTTTGGCATGATCATCATCCGCCCGTTTATCGCACAACTGACCGGCGGCCTTGGTTTTGGTGCGCTGACGGCGTGGTTTGTGCTCGCCATCATGATCGTCCCTACCATCACCACGCTCACCATCGATGCTCTCAATTCCATTCCCATGGGCATTCGCGAGGCATCGTATGCCATGGGCGCCACAAAGTGGCAGACCATCTATAAGGTCGTGCTACCTGCCGCGAAGCTGGGTATCGTTGATGCCATCGTGCTGGGTATGGGCCGTGCCATCGGCGAGACCATGGCCGTGCTCATGGTCGTAGGTAACGCCCCGGTTATTCCCGACAGCATTGCGAGCCCCATCTCGACGCTCACGAGCCAGATTGCGCTCGACATGAGCTATTCCTCGGGTCTGCACCGCTCGGCGCTGTTCGGCATGGGTGTGGTCCTGTTTATCATCTCCGCCACGCTGGTGGGTATCGTTCGTCTGATTTCCAAGAAGAAGAGGGGGTAGGCTATGTCCGATTCCGTTGACACGACGGTCGATACGACCTCGTCGCGCGAGCGCATCAAGCGTGCCCTTTCCCACGGCAAGAAGGGCCGCATCAACAAGGACCTGTCCAACAAGATCATGCTTGGCGTGTTTCGTGCCGCTGCCTACATCACCACGCTGGTGTTGGTCGCTATCATCGCCTACGTGGTCATCAACGGCCTGCCACACATCTCGCTCGACTTTATCTTCGGTTGGCCCCAGGGCGTCAACGCCGAGGGCGGAATTTGGCCCACGATCGTCTCGACCGTCTACGTGACGGCGCTCGCCATGCTTATCTGCACGCCGATCGCTGTGCTGGCAGCCGTCTATCTGGCCGAGTACGCCAAGCAGGGCAAGGTCGTCGAGCTCATTCGCTACGCTGCTGACGCTTTGGCCTCGGTGCCCTCCATCGTTATGGGCCTGTTTGGCTACGCCTTGTTTGTCGAGGCTATGGGCCTGGGCCTTTCGATGGTCTCGGCCGCTCTGGCGCTCGCGCTCTTGATGCTTCCCATCGTCATGCGCACCACCGAAGAAGCCATTCGCGCCGTTCCGCGCTATATCCGTTGGGGCGCGTACGGCCTGGGCGCTACCAAGTGGCAGGTCGTCTCCAAGATCGTGCTTCCTTCGGCCTTTGGCCGCATTGCCACGGGCATCGTCCTTGCCATCGGCCGTGCCATCGGCGAGACCGCCGTGGTGCTCTACACCATGGGCCAGGCCATCAATCTACCTATTTCGCCGCTCGATTCCGGTCGTCCCATGACCGTTCACCTGTACCTGCTTGCCAACGACGGCATCAACATGAACGCAGCCTACGGCACCGCGCTCTTGCTGATGGTGATCATTTTGGCCTTCAACCTGTTTGCGCGCTTCCTGTCGCGCAAGCGTCGCTAGTTAAGGAGTCCCATGTCCGTTTATCAGTCCGCTCCCGCGTTGGAGCAAGCGGCCATTACGGCCAAGGATTTCAACTTTTGGTACGGTGACTTTCATGCGCTGACGGGGCTTGACCTCAACATCGCCAAAAACGCCATCACCTCCTTCATTGGCCCTTCGGGCTGCGGCAAGTCGACGTTTTTGCGCTGCATCAACCGCATGAATGACCTGATTGAGGGCACGCGCGTCGAGGGCACCATGACGCTCGACGGCAACGATATCTATGCCGAGGGTGTCGATCCGGTCGATCTCCGTCGTCGCGTGGGCATGATCTTTCAGCAGCCCAACCCGTTTCCCAAATCCATCTACGAGAATGTCGCCTTTGGCCCTCGTCTGCAGGGCGTGACTAGCAAAAGCGACCTCGATGACATCGTGGAAGAATCGCTCAAGCGCGCCAACCTCTGGAAAGAGGTATCCAATCAGCTCAACAAGGATGGTTTGGCGCTCTCGGGCGGTCAGCAGCAGCGTCTGTGCATCGCGCGCGTGCTTGCGGTGCAACCCGATGTCCTCCTGATGGACGAGCCCTGCTCCGCCATCGACCCCACTTCCGTCTCTAAGGTCGAGGATCTGATGGCCGAGCTGGCGCCCGAGATGACGATTATCATCGTCACGCATTCAATGCAGCAGGCAGCTCGTATCAGTGACTACACCGCGTTCTTCTTGCAGGAAGTTGCCGGCGAGCCCGCTACGCTCATCGAGTATGGTCAAACCGACGCGATCTTCACCAGCCCGGTGGACTCGCGGACGGAAGACTATATCACCGGCCGCTTTGGCTGATCGGTGCGACTAGTCCCAAGCCGATCGGATCTGGTCCGGTGCGTATTCACTGTGCGGGCGGCATGACCGCACCCAACTGATTGGAGTGAACCATGCGCAAACTGTTTTCCCGTCAGCTCATCGAGGCCCGTCACGAGATGCTGAGCATCTACGAGGCCGTCGATCTGGCCCTCCACGATGCCGTGAAGGCCTATGTGACCGACGACCGCAAGCTCGCCACCAAGACCAAGAAGCGTACGCTTTCGATTGACGCACGCTGCGCCAACCTGGAGGCCGTCTGCTACAACCTGATTGCCACGCAGTCACCGGTCGCCTCCGACTTCCGCTTGCTGCAGACGATCATCTACGTCGACTTTAACCTGCAGCGCATGACCGATAAGGTTCGCCAGATCTGCCGCGCCACGCGTCACATGGTCAAGGCCGACATCTCGCTGCCCCAGGAACTCGTCGCTACGGTCGAGGCCGAGGCCGAGGCTGTTTACCAGGTGCTGGGTTCGTCACTTTCTGCGCTCGTCACCAACGACATGTCCATCATCTGCAACCTGGCCGGCGAGGACGAGCCGGTGCATGCGGCGTACGAGAAGTTCTTCCGCACCTTTAACCGCATGGACACGGGCGATTTTATGGACGACGACAGCAACTATGACGACCTGCGCCGCGCCATCATGGTCTCGCGCTACCTCGATCGTATCGCCTCGATTTCGATCGATGCCGCCTGCCGTCTGACCTTCCTTTTGACCGGACAGCGTATGACTGCCGGCGATATCGCCCGTACGGACGAGGATGAGCTTGAGAGCATGCGCGTGCCTTCGGGCGAGGGTGTCATCATGAGGCCTGCCGTCGATGCACACTATGTTGCCAAAGTGCCCGCTAACGAGGTGAGCGAGGGTCTCCGCTACCTGCTCGAGCACCTCGAGGACGAGGACGACGCCGAGGACGACGAGGAGTAGGGCGGCCCCGTTCGTCGAAAGATTGTAAATACCTAAGTGAGCGCGGCCTTGCACATGCGAGGCCGCGCTCTTGCGTTAGCATGGGACTACTTGTTTGGCTGTCTGCGGAGGCGATTGGCAATGGATAACTATTTGGACTTGATACGCGCTCGCCGCGAGCAGATTCTCGAACGTTTTTATGCAGCACTCGATCGCGCGGGCCGTCCCCACGATGCCGCGCGCCTGATTGCCGTCTCCAAGACTGTTGGCGTTGATGAGACCGTTGCCGCTATTCAGGCGGGGTATCGCCATTTTGCCGAGAACCGCCCGCAGGAGCTCGTTCGCAAGCTTGCGGGCCTCGTAGAGCATCCGGAGCTACCCGAGGTGCGCTTCGATATGATCGGCAACCTGCAGACCAACAAGATCAATGCGGTTCTGGGCTCGGCCGAGCTGATTCATTCGGTAAGCTCGCTGCATTTGGCTCAGGCCATCTCGAGCCGTGCGGTCCGCAAGATTGAGGCGGGCGAGCTCTCCGGCCCCCAGCGCGTGCTGCTCGAGGTTAATGTGAGCGGCGAGGAGTCCAAGGGCGGCTTTTCGCCCGATGAGGTTCGCGCTGCCGCAAGTGAGCTTGCAGAGCTTGAGGGAATTTGTGTGCAGGGCCTTATGACTATGGCACCCCGGGGGAATAAGGATGTGGCGCGCCGCACTTTTGCCGGACTTCGCGAGCTAAGGGATGAGCTTGAGGCGACGCACTCCGACCTGAGCCTGCCCGAACTTTCCTGCGGCATGAGCGAGGACTTTGAGCCTGCCCTTGAGGAAGGCTCTACGCTCGTTCGCCTGGGCAGGGTAGTATTTAGCCCGGAGTTTGCAGTAAAATAAGGCTCTGAAGTGCGCACTGATTATCGGAGCGCCTGCACTAAACCGCGAGAGGACACAACCATGGGCTTCCTTGACGAGATTAAAAATAAGATGCACCTGGGCGGCCAGCAGGGTTACGACCAGGGTTATGGTCAGGACGACGACTACGGCTACGATGATGGCTATGACGATGGCTATCAGGGCAACGGCTACAGCGGTGCTTCGGGCGAGGGCTTCTACACCCAAGACGAGCCGAGCAACGGCCTGCTTGGTCAGACGCGCCGTGGTGAAGCTGAGTCGGTTGCCGTGTATACACGCTCCGGGCAGCTGGTCGGCGATGACTCCCGCCATGCCACGACGTATAACCCGCCTTCGCGCTCGCAGGACAGTGTTGCGAGCGGTTATCGTCCTGGTGCCTATGACACGCCGTCGAGCTACGCCGAGAATACCCGCGCCCGTGCCGCCGCTGCACCCGCGCCTGCACCGAGCGATGCCTCGGCCTATGCGAGCAATATCATCAACGCCACGCCGCAGCTGCCGGCCTATGTCCTGCGCCCCGAGAGCTATGACGACGTGGAGACTGTGGTGCGCCGCGTTCGCACCAAGCAGCCTGTCGCACTGATTTTTGTGGGCGTACGCACCGAAGTTGCCAAGCGCGTCTTGGACTTCTCTTACGGCTTTGCCTGCGGTCTGGGTGCCACGGTCAAGGAGGTGGGCGACCGCGTGTTCATGGTGCTGCCCGCCGGTTGCGAGGTCAAAGATTCCGATCTCAAGAAGCTTCGTGCCGACGGCTACCTTAAGTAAAGACAAGACGAGGAGATTCCCATCAACATCTACACTATCGTCCAGCTGGTCAACACGCTGTTCAACTTCTATTCCACGCTCATTGTCGTCTACTGCTTTATGACGTGGATTCCCATGAAGCAGGGTGGTTTGCTTCAGGATATTGCTGCGGTGCTTGATAGCGTGTGCGGTCCGTGGCTCAACCTGTTCCGTCGTTTCATCCCGCCGATGGGCGGTATCGATTTTTCGCCGGTCGTTGCGATTATTGCGTTGCAGTTGGTGCAGAGGCTGGTTCTGCAGCTTCTTATAGGTATACTCGTGTAGAACTGTCTTAGTAACTTACGTCGGGCGTGTAGCGCCGAGGCGATGAAAAAGGAGACTTGTTATGGCTATTACCCCTGCAGACATCCAGGCTCAGACTTTCTCTGAGGCCAAGCGTGGCTACGATCCTGCCGAGGTCGACGTCTTCTTGGAGACGCTGTCCTCCGAGGTTGACGCTATGCTCGCTAAGATCGTCGACCTTAAGGGTCGTCTGACTGCTACCGAGCAGCAGCTTGCCGATGCGCAGGCTCAGCTTGCCCAGGCTCAGGATGCCACCGCCCAGGCCGTTCCTGCCGCCCCCGTGGCTGCTCCCGCCCCTGACTTCTCCGCTCAGGAGCGCCAGATTTCCGCTGCCCTGATCGCTGCCCAGCAGACCGCTGAGACCATCGTCAACGATGCCAACGAGAACGCTGAGCGTATCCGCAACGAGGCTGACGCCAAGGCCCGCGAGGTTATCCGCCAGGCTCTGACCGAAAAGCAGGCTGAGCTCGAGGAGATCGATCGTCTCAAGGCTTCTCGTGAGGAGTTCAAGGCCGAGTATCTCAAGCTCATCCAGCACTTCATGGACGATGCCCAGAATTCCTTCCCGGCCGATCTGATGGCTTCCACGCCGGTCGGTTCTGCCGCTTCTCCTGCAGTGACTGTTCCCGCCGAGCCGCTGCCCGTCGCTGACCCGGTTGTCCCCGTGGCCGATCCCTTCGCCCCGATCGACAACTTTGCTGCCGACGACCTGGACTAACATTCGGCCTACAATTTAGTGCCTAGAAAGGACCCGCAGCTTGCGGGTCCTTTTTTATGACTGTGCCGGAGTGCGTAACATAAAAAACCGAGCCCTGCACATAATGGCGCAGAACTCGGCGAACGGGTGAGCGGTCAAGGGTAGGTTTTAAGGCATGTCCCAAAACCTACTTGAGGAGGAAGTCGGAGAGGGGAATGGTACGGGCCTCGCGATGCTCGGGATCGGCGATGTGGTCGGCAGGATATCCACAGACGAGCATGTGATAGGGATAGACGCCCTTGGGCAGATTGAACTGCTCCTGTGCCACCCCAGGCTTAAAATGGCATACCCAGCACGTTCCCAGGCCCTGCTCGGTGGCCTCCATCATCATCTGATCGCAGACGATCGAAGTATCGATGGCACTCGAGTTCATCTGATCATACGGGCGCACCCAGGCATCATCGGTAACGCTGCAAATAAGGAAGATAAGCGGAGCGCCAAAGATAGACCCATCACGAGCAAACCGAGGCTGACAAGCAGC
>JAXKFZ010000202.1:0-2983 GCA_036550635.1 Collinsella sp.
CATCGCGCTCAACGATGCAGACGCTTTTGCCAGCACGTGCGGCCGTAATGGCGGCGGCGAGGCCTGAAGCCCCGCCGCCGATTACCAGGACGTCATAGAAGGCGCTCGTGTTCACTTAGGCCTCGTCGGTCTCGTGCGGGGCAATGGCCTCGACGGCAGAGACTGCCTTGGGCAACATGCCATCGGGCAGCGCGGTCTCGACCTCGCCCTTATCGCAGGCCTCGGCGAGTGCCGGATTGATGGGAAGCTGGCCCAAGATGTCGAGGTTATAGCGCTCTGCGACCTCGGGGAGCTTGCTCTTGCCAAAGACCTCGATCTTCTTGCCGCAGTCGGGGCACTCAATATAGCTCATGTTTTCGACGATGCCCAGAATGGGGACGTTCATCTTCTCGGCCATGTTGACCGCCTTGGCGACGATCATCGAGACCAGATCCTGCGGGCTCGTGACGATGACGATGCCGTCGACGGGCAGCGACTGGAAGACAGTGAGCGCGACGTCGCCTGTTCCCGGAGGCATGTCGACCAGCAGGTAGTCGATGGGGCCCCACGAGGTCTCGCTCCAGAACTGCCTAATGGCGCCTGCGATGACCGGACCGCGCCAAAGGACGGGGTCGGTCTCGTTTTGGAGCAGCAGGTTGGAGCTCATGACCTTGACGCCGCGCTCGGAGATTTCGGGCAGCATAAGGTTGCCAAGGGCATGGACGTGGCGTCCGCTCATACCGAACATCTTGGGGATGGAGGGACCGGTGATGTCGGCATCGAGGACGCCGACCTTGTGGCCGTGACGGGCAAGCTCGGTGGCGATGGCACCGGTGACAAACGACTTGCCGACACCGCCCTTGCCGGAAAGCACGGCGATGACGCGTTTGACCTCGGACAGCGTGTTCTCCTCAAATTGCGACGGCGACGTTTGTCCGCCGGCGGCCTGTGCGTGCTCGCAACCCATGTATGACTCCTTTGTATATGTTGGGGCCGGGGCCCCGTGATGTGACACGAGCGTCATTGTACCCTCGTTTGCGAGCGGGAGTCATTTGCGATGCATTTGGGCCGAGCGTGCTTGCAATACGATGGGTCCAAGCGAATGGGCGGGCTTACTGAACTTTGCTAGCGAACTCGAGGTATTGCATGCGCTGCAGCTTGTCGATCGTCGAGGCGTATGGGCTGTCTTCAGATTCCAAGTCGTAGCGCAGCCCGTCGGCACCAAGGTAGCCGGCGACATTGATGGTGGGCACATCTGACCTTGTTGCAAGCAGAGCCTTTTGATAGTCGGTGAGCGGGGCGCCGATCTTATTAAGGGTAATGGCTGCAATCTCGTTTGCCCCGACGGTGTCGTAGACGTTGAGCTCGGTATTGCCGGCGATTTCATAGTTAGCCCAGACAAAATATGTCGACTGATAGATACGGAAAGCGTGGCTTGCCGTATCTTCCTGGGGGTACAGCTCGTCGTTGAGAGTCGTTGCGGCGCTCGGCTGATGGTCGCCAAAAAAGACAAGGACAACCGGTCTGCCGATATTGCGGAGCTCGTTGATAAAGTACTCGAGGTCCCGGTCGGATGCGTTGATGCAGGTAAGATAGGTGTTGAGCGCGCTATTGGCACCCTCGCTGGCTCCCTCGACCCAATAGTTTGTAAGCTCCTCGGCGGGAACGGTGCCATAGTCGTAGCCGCCGTGATTTTGCATCGTGACGTCAAAGATGAACTGCGGGGCTTCGTCGGTTCTAAGCAGGTCGAGTATCTTGTCGTAGGTGGCGTAGTCGCATACGCCGGCATGGTAACAGGGCGCACCTTCGAAATCGCCGATTGAAAGAAAGTCTCCAAAGCCCAGCTGCTGATAGATTTTATCTCGATGGTAGTTGACGGGGTTTTGCGGGTGCATAGCGGTAGCGGTATACCCAAGCTCCTTAAGGTCCTTTGCCAGGCTGTCGACGCCATTCATCTGATATAGCTGATAGGGGATTTTGCCTAATCCGACAAAGGCCGTTGTCGCTCCGGTCAAAAATTCGAATTCGGAGTTCGCCGTTCCGCCACCGGCGACCGAAGCGAGCATGGTGCCGCGAACAAGTGTGTCGGGAAGCGAGTTGTAGAATGCGGGGCCGGTGTACCCGGCCGCCTGGAGCTGCTCAAAGCACGAAAGGTCGCTAAAACTCTCATTCATGACGGCAACAATCGTCGGCTTGATTTCATTGAACTGGGCAACGGCCGCCGCGCGCTGCTCGCTCGAGCCATACGTGCTGTCGTAGGTGGCGGCGAGCTCCTGCTCGATGCTCTGCGCCTCATCGGGCGTATAGTCTTCGGGCTTCTCAATGGGCAACTCGTTGACCATTTCGGTGAACGAAGTGATAAAACCCTGAGACGCATACGTGGTGATGGGCTGCCAACGGTCAAATCCAAAATTCAGCGCCTGCTCCAAGTCGATGCTGGAAAAGCCCGAGAGCCCCACAACGGTCACTAGCAGAAAAGCGCAGAGGTTAGCGGCGATTGCGGGGAAGACATGGGTGGGCGTACGGAGCTTTCTCGGTCGGATAAGCGAAAGAAGCCCCAGGGAAATCTCCAGCAGGGCTAGAGAGGTTACGATTCCGGCGGTAAAGGTAAACTCGTATCCCTCGCTCACTTCCATTGCGGTGCCAAGGGCCAAGATATCGCTTGGCAGGATGGCCTCGCCTTTAAACGTTATGACGAAGTGCTCGGCAATGCCAAGGATGCAACAGGCGACGGGCACGAGGGCCATGACGCCTCCATGACGCTGTCCCAGCAAATAAAGGGAGAGCAGAACCGTCGCGAGCAGCCCGACGGAAAACCCGAATGAGTTGGCGGGAATGCGATAGAACGTTTCGTTACAGGCAATTTCGAGTGAAACGAACGAGAGCGCTGAAACAGCGGCGATGACAAGGATGTCACGGCAAATACAGGCAACCGTTCCCGTCGCAAGATCGGTTTGGTCGATAAGTCCCGAAACCAAGGGCTCGACAAGAAGTATGACGGCGG
>JAXKFZ010000203.1:0-6439 GCA_036550635.1 Collinsella sp.
CCTGGTCGTACCTAAGCAACAATGAGTCCTCAACAGTACTCGCCAACGACAACAACGGTTTCTCGGGCATTCACGCCACGAGTGTTGAGTTCTGCAGCGACGCCAGCACGGGCAAAAAGAGCCGCGTTGCCGAGCTCCGTGCCTACGGCGACAGTTCCTCCACGACGATTGACGGCAAGTCATACGCCGGAAAGGTTGAGCTGGTCCTCTACTCGTTTAGCAACGGGCGTACGCGCACTCTCGACACACACCTGCCGGTGACGGTCAACACTAATATGATGTACGAAGGCCGTTTTAAGTACCTGGATGCCGGTTACCTGCAAGAGCACGACGCCGTCTTTGATGTCGAGGCGGGCGATGTCGATGGCGACGGCGTCGACGAGCTTTTTGTCTACGCGGGCTGCTATGTCGACGAGAACGGCGTGCGCAAGGCTGTAGTCGACATGTATGACTTGGAGGGCGGCAACTGGAAGCAAAGCGTCGTCAAGATCGATGCCGGTAACGCCGCGGACTACACCACGCACAACAAGGGCGGGAACGACTCCTGGACGCAGCTTCAGTCAGCTCCTGTCGTTTCGCTAGCGGCCGGCGACCTCGATCGCGATTTTTGCGATGACCTCGCCATCGTGGTCTCGGCACCCTACGGCAAGAAGAATATTGATAAGTCGACGCATTGCGAGCTGTTTTCGTGGGATGCATCCAAGGGTGAGCTCGTCCATGTCGATGCTCTGGGCGACGCGGGCGCAATCTCCCTCTCCGCGAACGGCAAGACCATGGTCGCTGCGAATGCGACGTTCGGCACGTTTGCCGCCTACGATGAAGAGGGAAAGAAGACGGGTGAAACCGTCACGGGCCTTATTCTTGCGGGCTATGACTGGCAACGCAGCGCTTTTGATTACGGCGCTTCTGACGGCAGCAAGGGGCTGTACGGCGCGCTGTACCGCTACGCGTATTTTGACTCGGAGTCTGGCGAGTTCAAGCTTTCCGATTGCAAGGAATACAGAGACGGGCTCCTCGCCTCCTATGGGCTGATGCATGTGCCCAACAGCACATGGAAGGATAGCGCTCAGGATAAGCGCTATCCGTGCACCTTGGCGCCTATTGCCCTTGCCACTGCCAACCTTGACGGCCTGTCCGAGCAGCTGGCGGTCGACGAGGTGCTCGTGGGCGGCGATGTGTTCCGCGACTTTGCCTGCAACACGGCACAGAGCGGGGCTCAGGGCTTGGGGTCCATGGTCGGAACCATGAGCATGAGCGGTCAGCAATACAACAGCAGCAACAAGCATGACCACAAGGGTATAGAGCAGGTGTGGATCAGCGACGTCAAGGCGGGCAGCGTCTCGGGTTCGGACCGCTATAACGAGAGCTTTATCGCCGTGGTGGGTAAGCACCGCGACGAGGACCTGCGCAAGAACGATGACTACTATTGGATGACCGCCTCGCATTTTTCGCTCGACGAGAACGGAAAGGTGCGCCGCGGCGAGGAGCAGGTGATTAGCGAGAGCAACCGTCGCGGCACTACCTACGGCACATTTATCTCGCTCGCGCTGCCCGATGTCGACAACGACAGCGTCAAGATCACGTACAAGGACCGCTACAAGGTCTATACCAACCCGCGCGTGCTTGCCGTGCTGCAGGATGCGCCCTATGTGGAGGATCTGGAGCAGGCATACGGCTATCTGGTGTTGGGCGGCACGTCATACGGAGAGGAAAAGGGCACGGGGACATCCCAGGGCTATACCATTGGCGCCGAGTTGGGCGTTGCCGTCGAGGTGCAGACCGGTCCGCCCCTGGTCGCGATGAATGCTTCAGTCGATTTTGCCGCCGAGGGATGCTATGACTACCGGAGCGAGCGCACGGTCAGCGCAAGCGTAAGCTATGAGTCGCATGCCGGCGAGGGTGACAAGGCCGTGCTCTACACGATTCCGATGGTCTATTACGAGTATGAGATCGAAAATGAGGAAACTGGTGGCAAGGGAGTGATGGCGGCGCCCGTGTCGCTCGGCGCGCAGACCTCGGTCGTTAATGTCGAGGCCTATGACCGCATTGCCAAACAGCACAATATGACGCCGCTCAGCTACTTTTTGACCAACCGGTCGGGAGAACCCGGAACCTATCAAACGACGCTCAACGGCGAGACTCCCGTTGGGGATTCCTTTGGTCTGGGCAAGCCTGGCGTAACGCGCGCCTACACGCACGATGGGTTTAACGGCGCCGCCGCGCAGTCGGGGGCGAGCATTGAGCAGACCATCGAAGTCGAGGAGGGCAAGGAGCAGGAGCTCGAGCTCGGCTTGACGCTGAACGGCAGCGTTGTCATGGGCGCGAAGCTCGCAAAGCACGAGTTGTTTGGCGGCCTGTGCTTTGGTGCCAACGCCGGCTTTACTACGGGTAACTCCTCGAGTGAATCGACCGAATACGGCGGCACCGTCGACAACCTGCCCGAGGCCGCGCAGGGCAAGTACGGTTTTGTGTGGCGTCTGGGCGTCAACGCGGTGGATGTCGACAAGTTCGAGGCAGACTCGGGCGACAAGCTCGGCACCAAGGACACCGACCAGTTCTGGATCGTGGGCTATGACGTTAAGGACGTCGAGATGCCCGACGTGCCGGCCGTGACGGGCTTTACGGCAAACGCCGTCGATTCGACCAGCGTTACGTTTAGCTGGGACGATGTACTCGCAAACAAGAGTGGCTTTAGCTACGGCGTGGGCATGCTGCAGAGCAATGCGGCGGATGCGGTCGTCAATAGCTGGAAGATTGCCGACAACACGCAGACCTCGCTCAAGTGGGATGGGCTGCAGCCCAATACGGAGTATCGATTCGCCATCGCCGCCGTTAAGAATGGATCCACGACCGAAACAGGTATTCGCTCGGCAATCATCACGGTCAAGACCATGCCCGATGGCATGACGATGACCGTGAGCGGACCTGCGGCGGATGCTGCGGAGGGGCCGGATCTTGGATACGACTCTTCGGTTGAGCGCACGGCGGGAAGCCACCTGACGCTCTCGGCGATTGGCCATGTGAAGCAACTCGGTGCCGACGATAGCGAAACAGGGCTGGCACCGACCTATATGTGGTACCGCAAGGGCCGCGGCGAGACAGAGTTTAAGCTCGTGGGTGCCGATGGCAACCTCGCGGCTGGAACGGCCTCAAAGCTCGAGATTGACCTGACCGCAGACGATGACGGTGCGCAGTATTACTGCCACGTGGGATACAACGACGTGGGCCTCGACACCGGCACGACGCTCGTGAATATCGAGGCCGAGGAGACGGCGCCCACAACGGTGAACGCCACCCCGATCCGCACGCGCCGCCTGTTCTCACAGGCAAGTGCGGGCGCCAAGAAGTTCCTGGACCATACGCTGGTAAACACCGCCGGCCCAACCGACTCCGAAGGCTCAAAGGACCCCGAGACTCCTGAGACCCCGACGAACCCGGACAAGCCCAAGTCCGACAACGGAGCTAAGACCGACACCAAGGTCAAGACTACGACCACAGCGAAGAACCTCGCAAACACCGGCGACCAAACATTCGCCCTAGTCGCCACCGCAGCAGCAGCGGGAGCAACGCTCGTAGTGATAGCCCTCATCATGCTGATCAAGCGCCGCAAGACCCACTAGTAGCCAGTCGAACATATCGACAACCCAAAAACCCGGGTAGCCAAAAAACAGGCCACCCGGGTTTTCTGTTGAGTGGAGACTCCGCAAGCGGAAACTGCATCCCACAATTAGCGCCCGGAACGGGACACATTTTCCGTCAAGCCCTCATCCGGAAAATCCATCCCAGTTTGAGCGCCCAGACCGGGACGCACTTTCCCAAAGGGTCCTCAACGGGAAACTGCGTCCCATAATTAGGCCGAGAAATGGGACGCACTTTCCCAACGAGCCTCAACCGGAAAATACATCCCGGAATCCAGCTGAATAGTGGGACACACTTTCCCAATCGGGTCCCAAGCGGAAACTGCATCCCATTCCAGACAAGAATTTCGGGACACACTTTCCGCAAACAAAGAAGGCCACATAACGTGGCCTCCGTCTTGCGCAGGACTGTCCGAGCAGGGAACCTTATATGCCTCCGCCCGGACAGACGTTTCAGTTATGAACTCGCAGCTAGTCGCTATTTGATCTTGGTCGTACCCGGTGCCAAGTTGGGGTCGGTCTCGTTGGCCTCGGTCTGGAAGTGCTCCGTATAGACGTTCTTGCCGTCGCGGAACATCTCGTAGTATTGCATCTTGGCGTAATCCTCGCGCGCCTTGGTGGCGGCTGCTGCGGCGGCGTCGTCGCCGGTGACGTTGGAGGAGAGTGCCCAGCGCAGGCTGGCGTCCTCGTAGCCCACCGAGTTGATGGCGGGCAGCGTCTCGCGCAGCGTCATGTGCGCCTTCTGGTAGTCGGTCAGCGGGGCACCGATCAGCTGCATGAGTTGCGTGGACAGGTAGTTGGTGGACAGGTCGTCGACCTCACTCGTCTGGTCGCAGCCGGCAACGTCGTAGTTGGCCCAGATGATGTAATCGGTCTGCCACAGGCGCTCTTGATGCGTGGCGTCGTCCTCGCCGGTAAACCACTTGTCGTTGAACTTGGACGGGAAGAACGGCTGGTGATCGCCCCAGAACACCACGACCACCTTGCGGTCGAGTTTGCTCAAGGCGTTGAGGAAGTAGCGAAGCGCCTGGTCGGACTGCTCGATGCACGAGACATACTCGTCGACATCGGAGAGCGTGCCGTCCTCGACGGTCTTGGTGTCCAGGTCGGTCGTGTCGATGTTCAGGTGCATCTGCTTGTCGACCGGCAGCAGGCCCGTGTCGTAGCCCGAGTGGTTCTGCATGGTCACGTCGAAGATAAACTGCGGATCGGCGTTCTGGTCGAGCAGCTCAAGAATCTTGTCGTAGGTAGCCTGGTCGGTCACCATGCCGCGCAGGGTATCGGCGCCCTGGAAATCGTTGATGGACAGGAACTGGTCAAAACCAAAGTCCTTGTAGACGTTCTCGCGGTTCCAGTTGGTGGCGTGGTTGGGGTGCATGGCCGTGGTGGAATATCCGAGCGACTTGAACTGCTCTGCCAGGTTCCCGGTCGTTTCCATGTTGTAGATGGTGTAGGGGTACACGCCCGAGCCCAGGTTGGCCATGGAGTTGCCGGTCATAAACTCAAACTCGGTATTGGCGGTGCCGCCGCCGTAGGCGCTCACGTAGAGCTTGCCGCGGCTGAGGCAGTTGGACAGGCTCTTAAAGTACTGCGGACCCTCGTAGCCGGCGCGCATGTTCTGGTAGATCGACAGATCCGAGAACGTCTCGTTCATGATGGCGATGACCGTGGGCTTCTCGCTGTCGAACTGTTCCTTTGCGGCGGCGCGCTCGTCGCTCTTGGCCGCGTCGGACTTGTCGTAGGCCTTGGCGTACTTTTTGAGCGTGGCCTTGGCATCGTCGACGGAGTAGTCGGCGGGTTTGGGCGGCTTGATGGACTGCGCCGCACTAATAAAGGCGGGCAGGTAGCCCTCGCGCCAGTAGCTCTCGAGCGGGCGCCAGGTGTAGACGGTGATGCCGAGGGTGTTGTAGTAGTCGATGAGCGTGACATGCGCGGTTACGCCGCCCAGGCACAGCACTGCCACGAGCAGGTTGGTGAGCAGCATGCGCTTGGCGTTGGCGGCACCCTTCTGACGGTGCGGTGCCACCAGGCCGGCGTACTCGCATAGCAGCATGGCGATGGCGGTAAAGCCCATGGACAGCACACAGAACAGCGAGATGGAGAAGGTGTAGCCGGTGCCGGCGACCGCGGCGGCGGTGGAGATGGCCGAAAGGTCGCCCGGCTGGATGGGCATGGATTTAAACGTGATGACGAAGAACTCGGCAATGCCCAGGACAAAGAGGGCAAAGGCCAGGACCGCGGGAGCTGCGCCGTGGCGCTGGAACAGGAAGAACAAGCCGATCATGAGCACGGTGATGATGGCCCACTCGAGCAGGATGCACAGGGGGTAGACCCAGGTAAAGTCGTGGTTGGACGAGACCTCCATGCCCAGCAGCGCAAAGACGCCGGCGAGCAGCAGGCACAGGACGGCGGCGACGAGTGGTTTGCCCACAAAGGCGCCGCGCAGGCGGGCGAGCTTGCCGGTGGGGGCGGGGGCGTCGGGCTTGGCGAACGCAAAGACGCGCGGGGCGATGCGATCGCGGGCGATGCTGGCCCAGGCGCATCCGGTGAGGATGGCGTTGGTCAGGATGAGCATCACAAAGGCGAGCGGCTCGTTTTGGGCGACGAGGTCAATGGCGCCCCAAATAGTCAAAAAGACCTGGAACAGGCCGAAGACGACGCTCCACCCAAGAGCGCTTTTGGCAACGGTGCCCGACTGAGCGCGAATGGCCTTGGCCTCGCGCAAGACAAGGTAGACGGTCGCCGCAAGACCGACGAGCGAGATGGCGGCAGCGAACATGCTGAGACTCCTCACAAACTAA
>JAXKFZ010000204.1:0-7117 GCA_036550635.1 Collinsella sp.
AGAGGAAACACGCAGCTTGTCGGCCTCGATGGTCACCTTGACCTTGAGCTTTTGGTCCTTGATGTCCTTGTTGATCTTCTTGGCGGTCGCCTGGTCGATACCCTCGACGATATGGCCGAGCACGCGCACGGTGCCGCCCGATGCCGCCTGCGGAGCATCCCACGAGACAGCCTTGAGGTCGATGCCGCGCTTGATGAGCTTGGAGCTCAGCACGTCGACAATCTGTTTGGAGACAAAGTCGGCCGGGGCGTTGATCGTAAAGAGCTTGTCGCCCTTCGAAAGCTCGATCGTGGCGCCGGAATCCTTAAGGTCATAGCGCTGGGAAATCTCGCGCGTGGTCTGCTGGAAGGCGTTGTCGACCTCTTGCATGTTGACCTCGGACACGACGTCGAAGCTGGAATCTTTAGCCATGATGTTTCCTTTCGCGTACGAGCGGCTTAGTAGCTATCGTACGAATAGTCGGTAGAATCGGTGGGTGTCTGATCGTCAGTTGCGGTATCGGCGCCATCCGTGGACTGGGCATCGGTAACGTCGGTGGTATCGGCACCATCGGTGGTGTCGGTACCATCAGAACTTTCACCATTCTCGGAATCAGTCGTCTCCTTCTTGGGAACGGTGATCGTCACACGCGCCACGCCCGAGGTCTTGGTATCGTAACGGACCTTTTCACCGTTCTTGGTAACGGTGACATCGGAAGGCTTGGACGTGGTGATCTCGATCGAGGACTCGGGCGTGTACTCCTGCTCAAAGGGGCCAGTCGCTTGGGCGCCATAGACCGACTTGCCGTCGACCTTGACCTCAATCCACGCGGTCTTTCCCTTGGCAACGGAGACTTTGACCTTCGTGACCTCGTTCTCTTCCTTCTTGGCCGTCGTCTTGGTAGCGTCCGAGTCAGTCGACTCATCCGTCGCCTCATCGGTGTCTTCGTCCTCGTCGACCGTTTCGGTCTTCTTAGAAGACTTCTTGGTCGTCGTCTTGGTAGCAGTGAGCGTCTCGGGCGTGGTCTCGGGCGCCGAAGATGCGCAGCCGCGCAGAAGCACCACGATGAGCACAATCAACAGCAGCGCAACGGCACCGATGCCGGCGTAGACGATACGTGGATCGAGCCCGTTGTTTTGAGGAGTACGTGATCCGCCGCGTCCACGATTGGAACTGCTGCGGCCGCCTCCCTGAGGCATACGACCACGATTGCTATCGGAACGGCCGCGATAGCCACCCTGGCCCTGAAGGCTGCGCTGACCCGAGCGGGGCGCAAGTTCACCGCGGCCTTGATAGCCACGCTGGCCCGAACGCGGAGCCGAAGAGCGCTGGCCATACGGCTGTGATTGAGAGCGAAGACGCGGCGTCACCTGCGTGGTATCGGCATCCGCATAGCCACCGCGAGAGCGTCCCGTAGAGGCACCACGGTAACCGCGATCGGAATAGCCGCCGTCGCCGTAGCCGGCACGAGGGTCACGCGCCACGCCTCGGGCAGCGGGAAGTGCACGGTCCTCGGGCATCGGCGTACTGCGGAACCGGTCACGCTGTGAGCGAATCTCCTCGCCCGAACCCGTCTCGGTAATATAACCTGCCTGCTGAGGACGCTGTCCATAGCGGGTCGAACGACCGCCCTGAACCATCAGGAAGCGCCCGTTATCGACCGAGGAACGCGAATTGACGTAGCCGGCGGCGTCCTGAAAACGACCGCCCTGCTGCGACGTCTCGCGTTCGTATGCCATAAGGTCGTCAAAGTAGGCATTGACGACCTCACGCGGATTGAGGCCCAAAAAGCGAGCATAGCTCGAAATCATGCCCTGCGCATAGCCGCGCGGCGGCATCGAAGCAAAGTTACCGGTCTCGAAAAACTCGATGATCTGCGGCCTGATTTTGATGGTGTTGGCGACCTGCTGAATGGAAAGGCCCATTCGGCGACGCTGCTCGAGCAGCATGTCACCAAAGCGTGCAGCCATCAGAATCCTCCAAACTCACGATCTTCACGTGCCATCTCGGCGTCGACAGATTCCAGCGCGGCAAGCCCCTCCTCGTCCAACAGGACCTCGCGCGGCTTGGAACCGTCGGGCGGGCCGACGACACCCTTTTCTTCCAGCATGTCCATAATACGCCCGGCACGCGCATAGCCAACCTTCAGACGACGTTGCAGGCCAGATGTGGAGCCAAGCTGCGATTCCACCACAATATGGGCGGCTTCCCAAATGAGCGGATCATCGTCTTGCGGCTCGGCGACTCCGGTGCGGACAATGCCGCCGCCACCCGCCATGGACATGGAAGCGGGCGCCACGGCAGACAGGATCTCCTCGTGGTAGTCGGGCTCGCTCTGCGACTTGACGAACTCGACAATCTCGTTGATTTCGTCATCCGAGACAAAGCAGCCCTGGATACGGCGAGGCTTGCCCCAGTCGACCTTTGAGAACAGCATGTCGCCCAAACCAGTGAGCTTTTCGGCACCCATCTGGTCGATGATGACGCGCGAGTCGATACCCGTAGCGACGTTAAAGGCGATACGGTTGGTGATGTTGGCCTTGATAAGGCCCGTCACCACGTTGGAGCTCGGACGCTGCGTAGCCACGATGAGGTGAATTCCGGCGGCACGGCCCAGCTGGGCGATACGCACGATCGAGGCCTCGACATCCTTACCGGCAACCATCATTAGGTCCGAGAGCTCGTCAATGATGATGACCAGGTAGGGCATCTTTTGCGGCGGATTGTCGTAATGCTCAAACTCGCCGGCGGCCTGCTTTTCGTTGTAGGTCGAGATCTTACGCACGTTGAGACGCTCGAAGACCTTCAGGCGTCGCTCCATCTCGGACACGGCCCATTGCAGAGCGCTCGCGGCCTGCTTGGGCTCGGTCACCACGGGCACATAGAGATGCGGCAGACCGTTATAGCCCGCAAGCTCGACGCGCTTGGGGTCGACCATGATCAGGCGAACGTCCTCGGGGAGAGCGCGCATGAGCAGAGTCGTGATGATGGAGTTGATCATGACCGACTTACCAGAACCCGTGGTACCGGCGATCAGCAGGTGGGGCATCTTGGCGAGGTCGGCGACGACCGGCGTACCCTCGGCATCGCGGCCGATGGCAAGCTCGAGCGGACCGCCCTTCACATAGGGCAACACGTCGCCCAGGTTGACGTTCTGGCGCTTGCGGTTGGGAATCTCGATGCCCACGAGCGAGGTGCCGGGGATCGGGGCAAAGATACGCACCGACTGGGCAGCAAGCGATAGCGCGATATCGTCCTCGAGGCTCGAAATCTTGCTCACGCGCTCGCCCTCGCCAGGTTGCAGCTTAAAGGTCGTCACCGTGGGGCCGGCGATCCAGCCGACCACGCGGGCACTACGACCAAACTCCAGCAAGGTGGACTGAAGCGACTCGGCAGTCTGTTCCAGCTCCTTGTCAGAAGACGCGGAGGAAGCCGACTGCGGGTTGGCATGCAGAATCTCAAGTGGCGGAAGTTTGAGGCCGTCCTCTTCTTCGCCCTCGTTATCTGCGGCGCCGCCGTCCGCTCCCCCATCGCTAGCCGCAGCCGATTCGACAGCACTCAAGGCAGGCGCATCGGCAACCTTGGGATGCTTCAAGAAGTCGGGGATCTGAGGTGCTGCCGAGACAGGATTCACGGCAAACGGCGGCTCGGACTCGTCGATCTTATCGGGGTCGTCTTCCATCGAAAGCTGACCGGTTACCTGGTCGCGCTTTGCATGGCGACGCGGCAGCAAAGTTGTCTTTGCGATCTCAATCGGAGCCTCGTCGTCCTCGTCATCGCCCTCGGTGAGCTCAATCTCGCTCTCGGACCAAGACGGGTCGGGCTCACTCGTATTGAGCTTGGGAACCGTCTTGCCCTTCTTGGCATGACGGCGTGGTAGCAGCGTCGTCTTAGCGCGCTCGGCCTCCACGGCATCGGACACGTCGACAAACGGATCCTCATCCTCGTCGTCATCGTCCAAAACCGGGTCCGCATCGTTGCCCATGACCATGGTCACGGCAGCATCGGAACCCTTTTGACGAAGAATGCTCAGGTGCGGACGGGCAACGCCGGGCACCGACAGAGCTTCGTCGTCACCCCACGGACTCGCGTTGACGTCGGCACGACGGCGCTCGGCAAAATCTGCCGCACGGTCGCGGGCAGAGCGCAAAACGCCGCCCACCGAAAAGCCAATGATGACCAAGCCCACGACGACAAGGCCCAGCAGGACTACCATCGCGATAGGCTTACCCAGGGCATTTTGCAGCGCACTCGCAATAAACGCACCGATGTAGCCACCCGAGGCGGACAGATTTTGCGGCGTGAACATAAGGTCACACGAGTCGCTCGTACCCGGCACCATCAGAGAAAGAATGGAGACAACGGCGATAAAGACCACGGCTCCGCCCGCGACCGAGCGCGCGTTGAGCGGCGAGTCCTCACCTAAAAAGAGCGTGGCGGCAAACAGCAAAATGACGATCGGCAGCACGTAGGCGCCCAGACCAAAGCCCAGGTGGTAGAAACCGGCAACCGCAGCCGTAACGGGTGCGGTCGCCGGCGAAATCACGGCAATGAAGGACGCAATCGCCAAAACGGCGATGACCACGCCGGCGATATCGCGGTTGGCCGAGGGCTCGACCAGGGGCTCAAAATCGTCGAAGTCGGCCTCGTGGCCCTTATTGGCACGCAGATGGGAACCGGCACCCTTAGCAGATGCCGGTTGGTTATTGGCCTTATTGCCTTTGGCGTTTTGTGCAGATCCGCGCGCCAAACTAAACCTCCATGACGACCGGGATGATCATCGGACGGGTGCGCGTACGGCTCCAAATAAAGTTGGAGAGCGAATCGCGCACGGCCTTGCGAATGGCATCGGAGCCGCTGCTCGTAAAGCTAAACTTGCCCTTCTCGATCGTCTTCATAATGGACGCGGAGGCATCCTCGGAGAACTGGTCGTCGATGGCAAACGAGACGCCGCGGCCCGAGAACTCGATGGCCTCGATCTTCTTGTGCTTGAGCGAGACGATGGCAACAGCGGTAACCATACCGTCGTTGGCGAGCTTCTGGCGATCGCGCAAGACGATGGGGTCGGTATCGCCGATACGCAGGCCGTCGACGTAGACGACGCCGGACTCGACGGGCGTACCGCGCTTGACGATACCGCCGCGCATCTCGAGCGTGTCGCCGTTATCGAGGATAAAGATGTGATCATCCTTGATGCCCATCTTACGAGCAAGCTGGGCATGGGCACGCAGATGCACGGCCTCGCCGTGAACCGGCATAAAGTAGGCGGGCTTGGCCATGGCCATCAGGAGCTTGAGTTCCTCCTGGCTACCGTGACCGGAGACGTGAACGAGAGCGCGGTTCTTATCCCAAACGTCGCAACCGAGCTTGGCCAGGCTGTTGACGACCTGCTGGACGGCTTTCTCGTTACCGGGGACCGGCGTTGCCGAGAGGATAACGGTATCGCCCTCGTGGATGGAGAGCGTCTTGTGCTCTCCGTTGGCCATGCGGGACAGGGCCGACAGCGGCTCGCCCTGCGAACCGGTGCACATGACGACGATCTTGTCGTCGGGCAGGTTATCGATATCGAAGGCATCGATGATATCGGCATCGTCGATGTTGAGGTAGCCCAGCTCACGCGCCACGCGGGTGTTCGTGAGCATGGAGCGACCGGTCACAACGACCTTACGGCCGCACTTGCGGGCGGCATCGCAGATCTGCTGCAGGCGATGGATATGGCTCGAGAACGACGCGACGAACACGCGACCCGGGGCGTTCTTGATAGCGTGCAGCAAGTTGGGACCAACCTCGGCCTCGGACTTGGTAAAGCCGGGAACCGTGGCGTTGGTGGAGTCGGACAGCAGCAGGTCGATACCCTGCTTGGCAAAGCGGCTGATAGCGGCATAGTCGGGCGTAACGCCGTCGATGGGCGTCTGGTCGAGCTTAAAGTCGCCGGTGTGCATAACGGTGCCCTGGTTAGTGCGAATGAACACGCCCAGAGCGCCGGGGATGGAGTGCGTCATCGAGAAGAAGTCGAGCGAGATGCCACCGAGATTGACATGGCTTCCGCCCTTGACCTCGCGGAACTTGGGCGCGCGGATTCGGAACTCAGAGAGCTTGCCCTCGATAAAGCCAAGCGTCAGCTTGCTCGAGAAGATGGGCACCTTGTTGTTGAGGTCCTGCAGCAGATACGGAAGCGAACCGGTGTGGTCCTCGTGGCCGTGGGTGACGATGATGCCGCGGAGTTTCTCCTCGTTCTCCAGAACATAGGTGTAGTCGGGAAGCACCAGATCGATACCAGGCTGGGAGTCATCCGGGAACATGAGACCGGCGTCGACGAGCACCATGTCGTCGCCACACTCGAAGACCGTCATGTTCTTGCCGATGCCGTCAAGGCCGCCGAGCGGGATGATCTTCAAGGGAGATGATTTTTTAGCTGCCATAGGTTAGTGTTGTTTCCTTTCTTCGAAACGGGTCTGAAACAACCGACGGGGCGCTTCTGGCAAACCGACCGCCGGGAACGTACAAACATGCATCACAGAGTCGATGCAATAACCACAGTATGATACCCATTTGCACAACAACAGACCACCCATGCATCAAAGCCCCATCTGAACCTGTGTATCCCGCCGGTCAGGGCTCAGCGGCCCCGGCACGGGCTAAGTTTCCTGCTCTACAGTCCTGCTCACGACGGAGGCCACATTAAGTGGCCTCCTGTTCGTGCGGAACTCGCGATAAACTTAGCCCGTGCCGGGGCCGCTGAACCCTGACCTGCCAATATGAGATAGGTTTATTTTGGTAGGTTTTATCAGGGGAAATACTGCTGTGTCTATCTACTGATCTGAAATCTGACTACTGAATAGACTGTCTAACTAAATAGCGAGCGGCACTAACCAGCCCTTTTGCTTGCGCCCGGGAGGGCCGCATATGAAGTTTATCGCGAGTTCCGCACGCAAAGGAAAGCACTTAATGTGCTTTCCGTCTTGCGCAGGACTGTAGAGCAGGAAACTTCATATGCGTCCCTCCCGGGCGCAAGCAAAAGGGCGACCCCATTGCGGAGTCGCCCTTGTTGAACTGCTTATGTGGAGCTGCTACTCGGCGTCGTGGTGACGGCGGGGCTTGCGGCCTCCGTTGTCGCCGGGACGACGCGGACGGTCGC
>JAXKFZ010000205.1:0-13363 GCA_036550635.1 Collinsella sp.
CCGTGTGGTTACCAACCGTATCCTGGGCCTGCCGATCTTTGTGGTCATCATGTTCTGCGTGTACTACATCGCCGTTTCTACCTTGGGCGGCACGGTGACCGACTTCACCAACGACCAGCTCTTCGGCACCGACGGCTGGTACGTGCTCGGTCAGGGCCGCGATGCTTACGATGAGGCTGTCGAGGCCGCGGGTGACGACGCCGACTCGGTCGACCCGGCACAGTACGGCCCCTATGTCCCGGGTATCACCACCATGGTGCACGACGCCCTTGTGGCGGGTGGCACCGAGGACGGTGGCCTGGTCGATTCGCTGGTCTGCGACGGTATCGTCGGAGGCCTGGGCGCTATCTTCGGCTTCGTCCCGCAGATGTTCCTGCTGTTCGTCATGCTGTCCTTCCTGGAGGACTGCGGCTATATGGCCCGCGTCGCCTTCATCATGGACCGCGTGTTCCGCCGCTTTGGCCTGTCCGGTAAGTCCTTTATCCCCATGCTCGTGTCCTCGGGCTGCGGCGTCCCCGGCGTCATGGCCACCAAGACCATCGAGAACGAGAAGGACCGCCGCATGACGGTCATGACCACCACGTTCATTCCCTGTGGCGCTAAGCTGCCGATCATTGCCCTGCTCATGGGTTCCATCATCGGCGATTCTTCCACCACCGCCGCGTGGATCAGCCCGCTCTTCTACTTCCTGGGCGTCTTTGCCGTCATTGCTTCGGGCCTCATGCTCAAGAAGACCAAGCTCTTCGCCGGTCGTCCGACGCCGTTCGTTATGGAGCTTCCCGCCTACCACTTCCCGGCGATCCGCTCTTGGGCACTGCACGTGTGGGAGCGCTGCTGGGCCTTTATCAAGAAGGCCGGCACGGTCATCTTCGCGTCCACTGTCGTGGTTTGGTTCCTGTCCAACTTTGGTAGCTACAACGGTTCCTTTGGCTACCTGCCCGCGATGGACGGCATCTCCGAGGAGTTCATGGACTACTCCGTGCTTGCCATGCTCGGCAACCTGGTCTCCTGGATCTTCGCCCCGCTTGGCTTTAGCACCTGGCAGGCAACAGCGCTGTCCGTCTCGGGCCTTGTCGCCAAGGAGAACGTCGTCGCCACCGCCGGCTCGCTGCTGTCCGTGGCTGATGCCGCCGAGACCGACCCGAGCCTGTGGACCGCGTTTGCCGGCATGTTCCCCACCATGGGCGCTTGCGTCGCCTTTGGCGCGTTCAACCTGCTGTGCGCTCCGTGTTTTGCTGCCATGGGTGCCATCCGCAACCAGATGGATTCCGGCAAGTGGTTCGCGATTGCCATCGGTTACGAGTGCATCTTCGCTTGGGTGATCGGCCTGTTCATCAACCAGTTCTATAACCTGCTTGTGTTGGGACAGTTTGGTATCTGGACGGTTGTGGCCATCGTGCTGCTGGTTGCGATGCTCTTCCAGATCTTCCGTCCCATGCCCAAGCATGCATGGACCGACGAGGACGAGACCAACACTGCGTCCGCCGCAGTTTCCGCTTAAGTCCGAATAAGGACCAGCCCCTTTTCACGAGCCCGGGTGTCCCAGCGACACTCGGGCTTTTTGGTGGGGGAGATGTGACGTTTCCGCAGATAAAACCGACCAAAATAAACCTTTCCCCTTTTGGTAGGTGGAGAATAGGGTAAAGTAAGTGGCGGTTAACTAGAGGAGGCTTGCTATGGCACCTATCGATATTGTTGTACTGGCTGTTATCGGCGTTGCGTTTGTCGCCGTGTGCGTGCGCATCTACCGCAAGGGCACCTGCGCCGACTGCGCTCAGGGTGGCGTTTGCACCGGGCATTGCTCCAACAAAAAGACGTGCGCCGCACTTAAGGGCGTGGACAAAATCGCCGAAGACTTGGGCCGCGGTATCAAATAAGGTCCGGACATCCAAGCGCTCCGCGGGCATCCGTTCGCGGGGCGCTTTGTGCATTTGAGGGAGAGCACGGCGAGTCGAAGAGTATTTTGGGGTCTCGTTAAATCAGTTGCGGTGAAATACGGACTGTTTTGGCTGTCAAAGGCCTTATCTAATCCGTATTCCACCGCAACTTTTTGTGGGGTGGGCTAGAGACGCTGCATGCGGTACCCGACACCCATGTGCGTCTGAATCATCTTGGGATGAGAGGGGTCTGCCTCGATCTTCTTGCGCAGGGTGCGCATGAACACGTGCAGGCTCGCCAGATCGCTGTCCCAGCTCGTGCCCCATATCTCGCGGGTGATGAAGGTGTGGGTGAGCACCTTGTCGACGTTTTTCGCCAGAAGGACGAGCAATTTGTACTCGGTTGGGGTGAGCGAGAGCTCGCGTCCGTCTTTCGTCGCGTATCCCGCGGCGTAGTCGATATGCAGCGGACCGTTGTCGAACGTGCTCGCTTCTGTCGACTCGCTCGACGCCATCGAGGAGCGCCTCAAATTCGCGCGGACGCGCGCAAGCAACTCATCCACAGAAAAGGGCTTGGTGAGGTAGTCGTCTGCCCCTGCGTCAAGTGCTGCAATCTTGTCGGAATCTTCGGTGCGCGCCGAAATGACGATAATGGGGACTGCCGACCAGCTTCGGATCTTCGTGATGACCTCGATACCGTCAATGTCGGGAAGGCCGAGGTCGAGCATGATGAGGCTGGGGCCGTGCGACACCGCATCCATGATGGCGGCCTGGCCGTTGCAAACCTTGCTCACGACATAGCCGTGGAGGTCAAGCGCGGTCGAAACGAGGTTTTGAACGGTCAGGTCATCTTCGACCAGGAGGATGCGTGGCTTAGCGGCATTATTCATGAATCTCGATCTCCTCAGCGGGCAGGGTAAAACGGAAGACGGCCCCATGGGGGTGGTTGTCGCGAACTTCGATGACGCCGCCATGCGCCTCCACGATGGAGCGGCAGAGCGACAGCCCAAGGCCGATGCTTCGACGCGAATCCACGGGCCGCGTATTGCCTGAGGTAAAGAAGCGCTCAAAGATATGAGACTTGTCGCAGTCTGCCACACCCGGCCCATCGTCTGCGACGTCCACCACGACGAACGCACCCTCGCGACGCGCGCTGATGGTGACAGTCGAGTCCTCGGGCGTGTACTTGAAGGCGTTCATGATGAGATTCGAAAGCACCTGCATGATGAGATGGACGTCGATGCGTACCAGCAGGATGTCGTCAGTGTGCTCGATGGTGACGGCACGTCCATGCGATGCTTGGGCGACATGGCTGAGGGCGGCCTCGATGACTTCGTCGATGAGCTCGGATGTTAAGTTGAGGCGAATGGTGCCGTCCTCGACGCGTGTGATGGCGAGGAGGTTCTCCACGGTATCGATAAGCCAGAGGGAGTCGTCGTAGATGGCATCGGCAAGATCGCAGCGTTGTTCGAGGCTGAGCTTCTCGTCGCTCTTCCGAAGGATTGCCGCAGATCCGGATATAGCCGTGAGGGGTGTCCTCAAATCGTGGCCGATGGAGCGCAAAAGGTTGGCGCGCAGCTGCTCGTTTTTCGCCAAGACCGCAGCCTCTTCGCGCTCTTGCGCCGCCCGGTCGCTTTCGAGCGCCAAGGCGCATTCACCTACGATAGATAGGACGATCGAATGCTCGAAGGCTTCGATTTCGCGCCCCTCCAGGTCGATGCCGATGACACCGAATACCTTGTCGCCGGTACGAACCGCGAGGTAGAGACAGCGCGCCTCAGGCAGGGTCCGCGTGCTTGCGCCCGCGCGCTTGTTGTTGGTGTAGGTCCAGGTTGCAACGGCGCGCTCGTAGTCGGTGAACAGCGACGCGGATCGGTTTTCGGTGCCAGCGGACTCATAGAGGGTCTTGCCGAGCGTGCCGTGCTCGGCGGTGTAGAAGACCACGTCGAGTTTTAGCAGTTTGACGAGTTGGTTCATGGCGACGCGGGCACACTCCTTCGCGCTATGGGCTTGCTGCAAGAGCTGGTTCGTTTCGAGGAGTACGCGCGTTTTGAATGCGTTCTCGGCGGAGGTACGGGCGTTGTCGGCGATGCGAGCAGTTAACTCGCCGGCGACCATAGCGGTAGCGAACATGATGCCGAACGTGACCAGATAGCTTCGGTCGTAGCTGGCGAGCGAAAACAGAGGCGTGACGAAGCAGAAGTTGTAAAGCACTACAGAGAGCACGCTCGATACGATCGTGCAGATACGCCCCGTCGTGGTGACGGCGGTCAGCAGGGCCGTGAGGATATAGAGGGATATGATGCTGGAATCGGCAAATCCCAGATGGCGGAAAGCCGTGCCGATCGCCGTGGCGACAAGAGAGAGGGCCAGCGTGCGAAGCACGTTTCGGCTGTTGGGCGGCTGCAGGGCGACCGCGCGGCGGCGTCCTTTGGGCCGGGAGGGCGGAGTCGACTGGTCTGGAATGATGTAAATGTCGAGGTTCGGGGCGAATGTTATGAGCTGTTCTACGAGAGATTTGCGGCCGAAGAGGGCCTGACGGACGCTGCTGCGCTCGCCCGTGCGCCCCATGACGATCTTCGAAATACCCGACAGGCGCGCGAACTCGGAGATCTGAAACGCGATGTCGTCGCCATAGACGGTTTCCATATGTGCTCCGAGCTGCTCGGCTAGGGCGATATTGGCTGCAAGCTTGGCGCGCTCATCATCGCTCATGGCTTGCGTGCGCGGGCTCTCTACGAACAGGGCGACGAGCTCGCTGCGAAACGCTTTCGCCATGCGCGCGGCGGCACGGACGATGCGGGGATTGGTCGGCGCCGGGGAGACACAGACTAAGATACGCTCCCTGGTGTAGTAGTCACGGTTTCCCAGCACGCGTGCGGCGTCTGTGAGGTGGCCGGTGCGATCGGCGCAGCGGCGCAGCGCGATTTCTCGGAGTGCGGTGAGGTTCTCGACGGTAAAAAAATGCTGTTGCGCTCGGTCGGCTTGTGCGGGACGGTAGACGAGGCCGGCGCGAAGGCGCTCAAGTAGGTCTTCGGGCTCTATGTCGACGAGCTCGACCTGGTCGGCATCATCGAAGATACGGTCGGGGATTCGTTCGCTCACGACAACGCCGGTGATGGATGCAACCATGTCGTTTAGGCTCTCGATGTGCTGAACGTTCACGGTCGTATAGACGTCGATTCCCGCATGTAGAAGTTCCTCGACGTCTTGATAGCGTTTGTCGTGGCGAGACCCCGGCGCATTCGTATGGGCAAGCTCGTCGACAAGGATGAGCTGAGGGGCGCGTTCGATAGCCGTATCTAGATCGAACTCGCTGAGCGCAATGCCGTTGTGCTCGATGAGTTTACAGGGCACGTTCTCAAGCCCTTGTGCAAGATGGGCAGTTGCCGGACGTTCGTGCGGCTCGATGTATCCCGCGACGACGTCGACACCTCGCCGCTTGGCGGCGTGGGCGGCTTGAAGCATCGCATAGGTTTTGCCTGCGCCAGCAGCGTAGCCAAAGAAAATCTTGAGGTGTCCCCGGCTGGTTCGAGCGTCATCGGCGGCCTCGTCTTTCTCAATTGCCTTGAGGATGAGGTCTGGGTTGACGCGAGTGTCCGATGCGTCGCGCTGCATAGCGTAGCCTTTCTGAAACGTTGTCCATGCGTGCATACGCGGTGAGGACGCCACTGTATGCTCGCGAGGTCGAGTATAGGCGCACTGCAGCCGCAATAGTGCTTTCTACCTGCATCTTTACGGCATCTTAAGGACGTGAGCCCCGGCCCTCACGCCTCTTTAATCCCTAGAAGCGTTTACTGTCCCCAGACGCTTGCGAGAGCAGGCGTCCGAGACATCGGACCGCGCGTGAAAGGGGCGGTAAATGGACATCCTCATTCCCATCATCGGAGTCGTCTGCATTGGACTCCTTATCTATTACATCTACATTCTGATGAGGAGTGATTCGTAAACTATGGACGCTGCGATTCAGTACATCTTGTACTTTGCCGTGCTCGTCGTCCTGGCCGTTCCGCTCGGTCGGTTCATGGCCCATATCATGGATGGTGAGCATACGTTCCTGTCGCCTGTGATTGCTCCTGTGGAGCGTGGCGTCTATCGTCTGCTTCGCATCGACGCGGCAGAGCAGATGGGGTGTAGGCGCTATCTGGCGAGCGTGCTGGTCTTTTCGGGGATCGGCCTCGTGGCTCTTGTGGCACTCCAGGCGTTTCAGTCCTTCTTGCCAGGCAATCCCCAGCACCTGCCGGGTGTGTCATGGGACCTGTCGTTCAATACGGCTGCTTCCTTCATAACCAACACCAACTGGCAATCCTATTCCGGTGAGACCACCCTGTCCTACTTTGTGCAGTTCATGGGTCTCACCGTGCAAAACTTCTTGTCCGCCGGCACCGGTATTGCGGTCATGTTCGCGCTCATCCGCGGTTTCCGTCAGGTCAAGCAGCAGGGACTCGGCTCGTTTTGGGTCGACCTCACCCGCAGTGTCCTGTACGTGCTCATCCCGCTGAACCTCGTGTTTGGTATCTGCCTGGCTGCCGGTGGCGTCATCTCCAACTTCCAGCCGGCTCAGAAGGCTGAGCTCGTAGAGCCCGTCGCTGTCCAGCCTAATGCAGACGGCGGCTGGAGCGTCATCGACGGCGCCGAGATCGAGGGCGACACGGTCAAGGTCGACGGCAAGGTTGTCGAGGGCGCGCGCGTGGTCACCGAGCAGTTCCTGCCCCAGGGTCCCGCGGCTCCTCAGGTCGCCATCAAGCAGTCCGGCACCAACGGCGGAGGCTTCTTCGGAGTGAACTCCGCTCATCCGTATGAGAACCCCAGTGCCTTCACCAACATCATCGAGATGACCAGCCTGCTGCTGATCCCGGCCGCCTGTTGCTTCACCTTCGGTATCGGCGTCAAAAACACCAAGCAGGGCAAGGCCATCTTTGCCGCCATGTTCATCCTGCTGGTGATCTTCGCCGGCATCATCGCCCTCAACGAGCATGCGGGCACCCCGCAGCTGGCAGATGGCGGCGCGGTCAACATCGAGATGACCGATGGCCAGGCTGGCGGCAACATGGAGGGCAAGGAGAGCCGCTTCGGTATCGCCTCCTCTTCCACCTGGTCCGCTTTCACGACGGCTGCTTCCAACGGCTCGGTTAACTCCATGCACGACTCCTACACCCCGCTGGGCGGTTTTGTCCAGATGCTCCAGATGGCTCTGGGCGAGGTCGTCTTCGGCGGCGTGGGCTGCGGCCTGTACGGCATGATCGGCTTCGCCATCCTCACAGTGTTCATCGCCGGCCTCATGGTCGGACGCACGCCTGAGTTCCTGGGCAAGAAGATCGAGCCGGGCGAGATGCGCTGGGCAGTTGTCCTGTGCCTGGCAACTCCGTTTGCCATTCTGGTGTGTTCGGCCATCGCCTGCATGGTGCCCGGTCTTGCCGACCAGCTCAACAATGGTGGCGCGCACGGCTTCTCCGAGGTGCTGTATGCCTTCACCTCATGCGGCGGCAACAACGGCTCGGCGTTTGCAGGCATGAACTGCAACATTCCCTGGATCAACGTCATGCTCGGCCTCGAGATGCTGTTCGCCCGCTTCATGCCCATCATCGGTACGCTGGCTATCGCCGGCTCGCTGGCCAAGAAAGGTAAGGTCGCCGAGAGCGCCGGTACCCTGTCTACCACCAACGGCATGTTCGTATTCCTGCTCGTGTTCATCGTTCTGCTGATCGGTGCCCTGAGCTTCTTCCCGGCCCTGGCGCTTGGCCCCGTTGCCGAGTTCTTCCAGATGATTGCGTAAAGGAGGGCGCAGATTTATGGCTATGCAAAAAGACATGATGGGCCGCGCGGTCCGCGACTCGTTTGCCAAGTTGGATCCTCGCGTCCAGATTCAAAACCCGGTTATGTTCCTGGTGTGGCTTTCCGCCGGCATGACCTCCGTCCTGGCCGTCGCTTCCATCTTCGGTGTGCAGGACGCGGGTGTGCCCACCTACTATGTGGTCGCCATCGCGGTCATCCTGTGGCTCACAGACCTGTTCTCGAACTTCGCCGAGGCGCTTGCCGAGGGCCGCGGTAAGGCTCAGGCCGATTCCCTGCGTGCGGCCAAGAAGGATGTCGAGGCCCATCGCATCGAGTCCGTTGAGGACAAGGAGCACTTCACCGTCGTTCCCGGCACCGAGCTTACGCGCGGCGACCTGGTGATCGTACGCGCCGGTGAGCAGATTCCCGGCGATGGCGACGTCATCGAGGGCGCTGCCTCCGTTGACGAGTCCGCCATCACCGGCGAGTCCGCCCCCGTGGTCCGCGAGGCCGGCGGCGACCGCTCTGCCGTTACCGGCGGTACCACGGTGCTATCCGACTGGATCATCGTCAAGATCTCCAGCGAACCCGGCCAGAGCTTCCTGGACAAGATGATCGCGATGGTCGAGGGTGCCGCGCGCAAGAAGACCCCTAACGAGATCGCTCTGGAGATCTTCCTGGTGGCCCTCTCTATCGTCTTTATCCTGGTCACGCTGGCCCTGTATTGTTACTCCTGCTTCTCGGCCGGTCTTAACGACATGGTCAACCCCACGGCCGTGACCACGCTCGTGGCACTGCTCGTGTGCCTGGCTCCCACTACCATCGGCGCCCTTCTGTCCGCCATCGGTATCGCCGGCATGAGCCGTCTGAACGAGGCCAACGTGCTGGCCATGTCCGGCCGCGCCATCGAGGCCGCCGGCGACGTCGACATCCTCATGCTCGACAAGACCGGCACCATCACCCTGGGTAACCGCCAAGCCGCCGAGTTCATCCCGGTCGACGGCGTCGATCCCGCGGAGCTGGCCGATGCCGCCCAGCTTTCCTCGCTGGCCGACGAGACCCCCGAGGGTCGTTCCATCGTCGTGCTCGCCAAGGAGCAGTTCGGTCTGCGCGGTCGCACGCTCGAGGATAAGGGTATGGAGTTCATCCCGTTCACCGCGGCAACGCGTATGTCCGGCGTGAACTACGAGGGCAATGAGATCCGCAAGGGCGCTGCCGATTCCGTGCGCACTTATGTGGAGGCAGCCGGCGGCGTGTTCTCCCAGGAGTGCGACGAGGCCGTCGAGCGCATCGCCAAGGCCGGCGGCACCCCGCTGGTCGTGACCAAGAACTGCCGTGTGCTGGGCGTTGTGTACCTTAAGGACATCATCAAGTCCGGCGTTAAGGAGAAGTTCGCCGACCTGCGCCGCATGGGTATCAAGACCATAATGGTGACGGGCGACAACCCGCTCACCGCCGCGGCAATCGCCGCCGAGGCCGGCGTTGACGACTTCCTGGCCGAGGCCACCCCTGAAGGCAAGCTCGAGAAGATCCGCGAGTTCCAGCGTGAGGGGCACCTGGTCGCCATGACCGGTGACGGCACCAACGACGCGCCCGCTCTGGCCCAGGCCGACGTCGCCGTGGCCATGAACACGGGCACCCAGGCTGCCAAGGAGGCCGGCAACATGGTCGACCTCGACTCCAGCCCTACCAAGCTCATCGAGGTCGTGCGTATCGGCAAGCAGCTGCTCATGACCCGCGGTTCGCTCACGACCTTCTCGGTGGCCAACGACATGGCGAAGTACTTCGCTATCATCCCGGCCCTGTTTTCGCCGATCTACCCGGGCCTTGGCGCGCTCAACATCCTTGGTCTGGCAAGCCCGCTGTCCGCGGTTCTTTCGGCCATCATCTATAACGCGCTCGTTATCGTCGCGCTGATCCCGGCCGCGCTGAAGGGCGTTAAGTACCGCGAGGTCCCGTCCGGACAGCTGCTGACCCACAACCTGCTCGTGTGGGGTCTGGGCGGCATCGTTGCCCCGTTCGTATTCATCAAGCTCATCGACATGCTGCTCGCGTTCTGCGGCATTATGTAAGTGGAGGTTTGTATGTTCAAAGGTGTTGCATCGCGCGCACTGGGCGTGTTCGCGCTGTTTACCGTTGTCTGCGGCCTGGGCTATACGCTCGTCGTGACCGGCATCTCCCAGGTTGCGTTCCCGTATCAGGCGAACGGTTCGCTCATTACGGTCGACGGCAAGGTTGTGGGTTCCGAGCTCATCGGCCAGAACTTCGATGACGAAGCCCACATGTGGGGTCGTATCCAGAACGTGTCAATTGTCGAAGGCGAAGATGGCGGGCTCATGGCGTATGGTGCCCCGTCCAATTTGTCCCCGGCGAGTGATGAGTATCGGCAGCTTGTGGATGCGCGCGTGAAGAAGATCCGCGCCGCCAACCCCGATGCCGATATGGACGCTGTGCCCGTCGACCTGGTGACGTGTTCGGGGTCCGGCCTCGACCCGGAGATCTCTCCGGATGCCGCCGAGTACCAGGTCCCGCGCCTTGCCAAGGCCACGGGCAAGAGCGAAGGCGAGGTGCGCGAGATCATCGCCCGGTGCACCAAGGGCCGATTCCTGGGCGTCTTCGGCGAGCCCACGGTCAACGTGCTCAAGGTGAACCTTATGCTGGACGGCGCGCTGTAGGTGAGGGAGTGGCGGATGAGGGCATGACTGACTACCTGAGCCCTCAATTCCACTCCGCCCATCAGTTGCGGTGAAATACGGACTGTTTTGCCTGTCAAAAGCCTCATCTACTCCGTATTCCACCGCAACTTTTTTGTGAGGGTCGGGATTGAAGGTGGGGAGTGCGAGCGAGTGCGAATGCGGCGGATACTGATACGATAGGTACGTTAGCAACTGCCGCCGAGCGGCTCAAACGAAAGGAAGCCTGTATGGAGTCATCCGCCTACCCGATGCTCTTTAGCCCGATCAAGGTCGGTACGACCGAGGTCAAGAACCGCGTCTTTATGCCGCCGGTATCCACGAACCTGGCCGATCATGGCTATGTGACCGACGACTTGGTCGACCACTACCGCGCCCGCGCCAAGGGTGGTGTGGGCCTCATCATCACCGAGGTCGTGACGGTCGAGCCCACCTATACCTATCTGCCGGGTGACATGTGCTGCTACGACGACACGTTTATCCCCGGCTGGGAAAAGCTCGCCGCAGCCGTCCACGAGTACGGCTGCAAGATCATGCCGCAGCTCTTCCACCCCGCCTACATGGCCTTTAACATTCCGGGCACGCCGCGCCTGATCGCTCCGTCCTTTGTGGGCCCGTCCTATGCCCGCGAGGCGCCGCGTCCTATCACGGTCGATGAAATCCACGAGCTCACGCATCAGTTTGGCGACGCTGCCGTGCGTATGCAGAAGGCTGGCGTCGACGGCGTCGAAGTCCATGCGGCGCACGCCCACGGCATGCTCGGCGGTTTCTTGACCCCGCTCTACAACAAGCGTACCGACGAGTACGGCGGCTCGCTCGATGCTCGCATGCGCTTCCTGCTCGAGGTTATCGCCGAGATTCGCGAGCGCTGCGGCAAGGACTTCATCATCGACGTCCGCATCTCGGGCGACGAGTACACCGATGGCGGTCTGACCCTCAACGACATGATCTACGTCTCGCGTCGCTTGGAGAAGGCCGGCGTCGACATGATCCACGTGTCGGGCGGCACCACCATCAAGCGCGGCTCTGCGATTCCCGCCGCTGGCACGCAGCAGGCCTCGCACGCCGCTTGCTCGCGTGAGATTAAGAAGCACGTGAACATTCCCGTCGCTACCGTCGGCCGCATTAACGAGGCATGGATTGCCGAGGAGCTGATCGAGGACGGCGCTGCCGACATCTGCATGATGGGCCGCGCCAATCTGTGCGATGCCGAGTTCTGCAATAAGGCCGCTGCCGGTAACGCCGATGATATCCGTCCCTGCATTGGCTGCCTGCGCTGCCTGAACGGCATTATGTTCGGCAAGCGCATCTCCTGCACCGTCAACCCGGACGTGGAGCGCGACGAGGCCGGCTACGAGCCTGCCGCCGAGGCCAAGAACGTACTGGTTGTGGGCGCCGGTCCCGCGGGCATGGAGGCGGCGTTCATTGCCGCCAAGCGCGGTCACAACGTGGTGCTCGTGGATAAGCAGGACGAGCCGGGCGGCGAGATGCGTATCGCAGCCGTTCCGCCGGCAAAGCAGGAACTCACCCGCGTGATCAAGTATCAGTATCGTCGCCTGGCCGAGGCCGGCGTGAAGTGCGTATTTGGCACCGAGCTTACTGCCGAGGACATTCAGCGCGACTACGCCGGGTATGAGGTTGTCCTGGCCTATGGCGCCGAGCCTATCGCTCCGGCCTTTATGCAGGGCTTTAAGCAGGTCATGACGGCTGACGACCTGCTGGGCGGCAATGCCTTCCCGGGCAAGAAGATCGTCATCGTGGGCGGCGGCACCGTCGGCTGCGAGACGGCCGACTATCTGGCTCCGCTGGTCAACGACCTGTCGCCGGCAAACCGCGACGTCACCGTCATCGAGATGACCAAGACGCTCGCCGCCAACGAAGGTGGCGCCGGTCGCGCGGTGCTCATCACGCGCATGCTCTCCAAGGGCGTCCACGTGCTGACCGAGGCCAAGGTGACCGAGATTACCGAGGACGCCATCAGCTACGAGAAGGACGGCGAGATCCACACCATCGCCGATGCCGATACGCTGGTGCTTGCCATGGGTTATCGTCCCAATACCAAGCTGGCCGACGACCTTGCCGCTGCCGGCGTTGCCACCCACGTGCTGGGCGATGCCAACAAGTGCGGCAACATCCGCGATGCCATCGGCGATGGCTACAAGGTTGCCTGCGAACTCTAGTCAACCCCTTGGTGCATGGGGGTCAGGTTACTTTGCACCAACTTGGCGCATGTAAACCTGGCCCCATTGACGAGGTTTCCGCCATCCCAGGGCGGCTACATGGAGTAGCGCCCGTGCGCATCGATTCCCTCTCATAGATGTGCGGCACAAAGAACCCCGAGCTCACACGAGCTCGGGGCCTTTTTCGTCTGGATTGGGGACGCATAGCCGGACGAAAGCGTGTTGCGTTTGGCGTAAAACCATACGAAAGTGCAATTTGCGTCTTATTTCCGAACGTAAAACAGACGAAAACCGTTTACGTCTGCTTTAAATCCGTACGAAAACGGTTTTCGTCTTGCAGGGCAGTTGCCGTTTCTACAGTTCAACTTCCAGTTCGGCTTTGTGTTCGCAGAGGTAGTCGCGCATGTAGGGGATGGCAAATGAGACCTTGCCGTACGAAGGAGCCTCGATAATCGATTCTCTTAACAGGCGGCTGCGGACGGAGCTCACCTGTTGAGGCGTTTTGTTTAGGGCATCGGCAACCATGCTGGTCGAGCTCGTCTGCCCCAAAGACGCCATGCTCAGCAGATAAGCGATGCACGTGGGCGGAATGCGCTGCAGCGCGGGCTCAATCACCATGGCGCAGAAGCGTTCGCGTGCCGTTGCAATGCCACGCTCGGCTTCTTCTTCTCCAATAATCGCTGTATGTGCGCGTCTTGCCAACTGCCATGCGTAGTATCCAACGAGTTGGATCATGAAAGGATAGCCTTGCGTTGCCTCGGCAAGTTGGCCGGCAATACCTGGCTGCAACTCCATGCCAGACGCTTCAATGGTTTCCTCGAGGGAGTACGACACTTCG
>JAXKFZ010000206.1:0-7001 GCA_036550635.1 Collinsella sp.
GCCCACGACCTCGTGGCCCTCATCCAAAAAGCGCTGCACGCACGCGGCTCCGATACCGCCCGAAGCGCCCGTGATCAAAACCCGCATACTTGCTCCTTAGGCGGTTGCGTGGCGCTCGAGGTACTCGGAACCCACATTCTCGCGCTCCCAGCCGCGCACGACCTTGTAGCCCACGGGGCTCAGGAAGACCTCGCACAGCAGCTCAGCAACAGCGCCGGTCAGCGAGCACATGAGGACCTGCACCCAGGTCCAACCAAAGAACGTGTGGCTCACCACGATGGCAAAGACCAGGTTGTCGATAAACTGGCCAACACCCGTGGACACATAGGAACGGAAGGCAAAGCTCGCAAAGTTATTCTTCTTGAGCATACGGCCGAGCGACTGGTTGAGCGTGGAGTTAACCACGGCAGAAACGAGCATTGCCAGCGAAGAGCCCAGCACCACGTACCAGGTGCCGCCGATGGTGGCGTTAAGGGCGGTGTTGACCTCAATCATGCCCGTGTCGTAGTAGGCGCCCCACATGCCGGGCGTGAGCGAACATGCCCAAAAGCACAGGCTCACGGCCAGGTTGACCAGCAGCGCGAGGATAGAGATTTTGATGGATGCCTTGGCGCCAAAGCGCTTGCAGATCATGTCCTGGCACAAAAACGAAACCCAGCTCACCACAAAGCCGCAATCGAGTGCCAGATACGGCAGGCTGATGAGCTCTTTGTTGGCCAGCAGGTTCATCATGATGACACTCACGAAAAACAGCGAAACCGTTGCCGCGGGAATGCTCCGCAACAGGACCTTATAGTCCTCCATGACCTTCTTGATCATTATGTACTCCTTTGGTTTTAGGTTTAACGAGCAGGATATCGGACCCGAACTGCTCGGACGCCCCGGTCTTGAGACGACGGTGGGTATAATAGCCGCTCACACGGCATAAGGCAAGCAAACGGCGCGGCAGCCCCGCAGGGCCACCGCGCCGATGCGTTAAAAGGCCACGTTGCCAAACTCCGACAGGATAAGGTCGGGGTTGTGGTCAGTTGCCCAATCCACGTTCCACGGGCTCGTGAACAGCAGCAGCTTACCGCCGCGCATGTCCTCGACGCGCAGCGTGTCGCGCGTGAGCGAAAGAGCCGGGATATCGATGGTATCGGGGTCATTCTGGATCCAACGAATGTCCGTATAGGGCAGCGGCTGGCGACGAACCTCAACACGGTACTCGGCCTTGAGGCGGCGCTCGAGCACCTCAAACTGCAGCACGCCGACCACGCCCACGATGACGCTCTCCATGCCAGCGCCCAGCTCGCGGAAGATCTGGATGGCACCCTCCTGGGCAAGCTCCTCCATACCCTTGACGAACTGTTTGCGCTTGAGCGTATCGACCTGCGTAATGCGAGCGAACATCTCGGGGGCAAACGTCGGGATCTGCGGGTACTGCACGTGGCGCTTGCCAGAGCACACGGTATCACCGATGCTAAAGATACCCGGATCAAACAGGCCCACGATATCGCCCGCGTACGCCTCGTCCACGATGGCGCGGTCATCGGCCATCATCGAGGTACCCGTGGCAAGCTTAAGCTTGCGGTTGCCCTGCACGTGGAAGGCATCCATGCCGCGCTCGAACTTGCCCGAGCAAATGCGCACAAAGGCGATGCGGTCGCGGTGATTCTTGTCCATGTTGGCCTGGATCTTAAACACGAAGCCGCTAAAGTCGTCGCGGCAGGGATCGACCGGTTCGCTGGTGAGCGTATCGGTATAGGCGCGCGGCGTCGGGGCCAGACGCAGGAACTCCTTGAGGAAGGGCTCCACGCCAAAGTTGGTGAGCGCCGAGCCAAAGAACGCCGGGCTCAGCTTGCCGCAGGCCACGGCATCCAAGTCGAGCTCGTCGCCGGCACCATCGAGCAGCTCGATGTCGTCCATCAAGTTCTTATGGTTTTCCTCGCCGATGAGCTCATCCATGGAAGGATCGCCCAACTCGGCCTCGACCTCGGCGACCTTCTTGGTAGCATTGGCGTGGCCGTCGCCCTCAAAGGCGATAACGCGGCGCGTCTGACGATCGAACACGCCGCGGAAGTTGCGGCCGCTGCCGATCGGCCAGTTCATGGGATACGTATTGATGCCCAGGACGTTCTCGATCTCTTCCATGAGCTCAAACGGGTCGCGAGCCTCGTGGTCGAGCTTGTTCACAAAGGTAAAGATGGGAATGTGGCGCAGCGTGCAGACCTTAAAGAGCTTTTTGGTCTGGGCCTCGACGCCCTTGGCGCCGTCGATGACCATGACAGCGGCGTCGGCGGCCATAAGGGTACGGTAGGTATCCTCCGAGAAGTCCTGGTGACCGGGGGTATCGAGGATGTTGACGCAGGCGCCGTTGTAGGTGAACTGCAGCACCGAGGAGGTGACGGAGATGCCGCGCTCCTTCTCGATGTCCATCCAGTCCGAGACGGCATGCTTGGCCGAGCTCTTGCCCTTGACCGAGCCGGCAGTCTGGATGCTGCCGGTATAGAGCAGCAGCTTCTCGGTAAGCGTGGTCTTACCGGCGTCCGGGTGGCTGATGATCGCGAATGTGCGGCGCGACGAGATTTCATCCGACAGGCTTGCCATGCGGATCCTTTCTTGCATTGAGTGCATTACGTCGTTGTAACCGCATTATTGTAGCCGCGAAACCTCGCTCTAGAGCGCCTATCAGGACAAATTCATCAGTTGGGGCCTGGGTAGCCGGCCCAATCAGCATTTGCCTCTTGCATAACTGTGCATAGTGTATATATACTGTGCTTACCGGTTATATACACGTGTAGCCCATCAGCTAAGGAGCCGCTGTGGACATCATCCTATCCAATTCGAGCGATAAGCCCATCTACGAGCAGATAACCTCGCAGGTCAAAGCTCAGATTTTATCGGGCACGCTCGCTGCGGGCGCCAAACTCCCCAGCATCCGTGCACTCGCGAGCGATCTTGGCGTGAGCGTCATCACCACCAAGCGCGCCTACGCCGACCTGGAGCAGCTCGGGTTTATCTGCACCGTGCAGGGCAAGGGCTGTTTTGTCGCCGAGGGCAACCAGGAGCTTTTGCGCGAAAACCAGCTCTGCCATATCGAAGAGCTACTTGCGAAAGCGGCGAGCCAAGCCGAAACCCTGGGCGTCACGCGCGACAAACTGCACGAGATGCTCGACCTGGTGGCCCCCGAAACCATGCAGTAGCCATCTGCAAGAAAGGCTATACCATGCAAAACTTGCTAGAACTCAAAGGCATCTCACGCACTGTAAGCGACCGCTTTTCGCTGCGCGACGTCACGCTTGCCGTGGAGCCCGGCCAGATCGTCGGCTTTGTTGGTGCCAATGGTGCCGGCAAAACAACGACGATTCGCGCCGCGCTCGGGCTTATCAAGCTCGATGCCGGCGAGGTGCACCTGTTTGGGCAGCGCTGTGGCGCCGACGCGCCCGATGAGACACAGCGCTGCCTGCGCTCCCGCGTCGGTCTCGTCCTGGACACATGCCCCTTCCCTTCAACGCTCAAGGCGGGCCAGATCGAGGCACTCGTAGGCCCGGCGTACCCCACCTGGAGCCACGACACCTTCGCCAGCCTCATCGACCGATTTGGCTTGGATCCCAAGGCAAAGGTCAAGGACCTCTCCCGCGGCATGGGCATGAAGCTGCAGCTTGCCTGCGCGCTCAGCCACCAGGCCAAGCTGCTCGTTTTGGACGAAGCCACCGCGGGCCTCGATCCCATGGCACGCGAGGAGCTGCTCGATGAGCTGCTCGCCTTTGTTTCCGACGGCCTGCACAGCGTGCTGCTCTCGAGCCATATTACGTCCGACCTCGATCGCGCCGCCGACCGCGTCATCTGCATCGATAACGGCTCGATTATTTTTGACCTGCCGCGCGAGGACATTACTGACCGCGCCGGCATCGCCCACTGTACCCAAGCACAGGCCGCCGAGCTTATGGCTTGCGTCGAAGGCGCCCGTGCCGTCCACCACGCCTATAGCGTGGACGTGCTCGTGCCCAACCGTCGCGAAACGCTCGAAGCCTTTCCCGAGATTCCCTGCGATCGGGCAACCATTGATGACTATCTGCGCCTCATGCTGAAAGGGGCTTCGAAATGAAACGCGCCTTTATGTCCGAGCTCGCCATCGTTCGCACGCTCACCCCGAGCATCGCGGGCGTCGGCCTGTTCATCTTCGTCGTGCTAACCCTTGCCAACGCGTCGGATGGCGATTCCGGCATGAGCGCCGGCGCCTGCGCGGTCAGCGCCATGTCGCCCATCATGGTCATGAGCTCGCTGGCCGGCTTCGACAATCAAAACGGATGGGAGCGCTATCGGGCAACGCTGCCTCTCACGCGCAAAGACATTATTTGCGCACGCTACCTGTGCATCGTTGTCTTCTCGGCCATCATGGCCTGCGCCGCCGTGCTTTTGAACATCATCGCCCTTCCGTTCTTCAACAGCGCGGGCGTGGCCTCGACAGGACAAACCATCTTTGAGATCGCAATTGCCTCGGCAGCATCGATGCTCATCTCCCTCATGATGGTGTTCTTGGCACAGCCGCTGTTCTTCCGATTTGGACACATGGAGGCACTGCGCCTATCCGTTGGCCTGTTTGCCCTACTCGGATGCCTTACCATGGCAGCGCTGAGCTCCTCCAACCCCATCAGCAACTGGCTTATGTCGATTGCCGGGGCGAATCCCGATCCTGCCGTCCTTGGCTGTCTGTGTGCAGGAATTGCCGTACTGGCGCTCGCACTATGTGTAATCAGCTGCGCTGTCAGCACCAAGGTTTATCGAGCACGCGATCTGTAATCGACGGCTAAAAAAGCTTAGGTGGTACCCCGCTTATTTTTTCAATGTAACGAGGCGGCATAGCGTCACCACCGCCCTTCACAGCAGGCCGTCTAGTTCTTGGCAACCAAAAAGACACCGTCAGCATATCGAAGGTGAATACTTTTCCGAGAAGTGAACGAGTAAAAACAGTGCCCTGTAGCATCGACATTTTTAAGGACTCAATTCCTGCGGTTTTTGTCTAAGAATCCTGCAGTTTTGTTCGTAAAAAGTGTGTATGTTCCAGGGGTCCAGATTTACTCGTTCACTTCGCGGAAAACCATTCACCTTCGATTCGAGCCTTAACCAAATGCCCTCTCGAACTATGGCCCCTGTCTCACCACAGCGATACCAAAGCTTCATGGCGGGGCGGTATCATCGGACGAGCGCCGTAAATCTGGCGCGGTCGTTCTTTGGGGAGGCATTTCACCCGTGTCGTGGGTCGCAGCAGCATTTGTGTCGGCTTTCTTTGCCGGCGTCACATCTGTCCTGGCCAAATGCGGCATCAAGCAGACCGACTCCGATGTCGCGACGGCCATTCGCACCTGCGTGGTGCTCGTTTTCGCCTGGGCAATGGCGGGCATTTCTGGATCCATTGGAACCATCGGCAGCATCGAACCCAGATCTTGGCTCTTTCTCGTCCTCTCGGGACTCGCTACCGGCGCTTCGTGGATCTGTTACTTTAAGGCGCTGGGCATCGGAGACGTCAATAAGGTCGTACCGGTCGACAAGATGAGCACCGTACTCGCCGCACTGATCGCCATCGTGCTTTTTGGCGAGACGAGCAACCTTGCGGTTAAGCTCGTGGGAACCGCTGTCATCACCCTCGGCACGTTTTTAATGATCGAGAAGAAGCAGTCTGCCGGACCCGAGCAGCAGCAAGACCGGACCTGGCTCGCTTACGCCCTCGGCGCTGCCGTGTTCGCGGCGCTCACGTCCATCCTTGCCAAGGTTGGCATCGAAGGCGTCGAGTCAAACCTGGCCACGGCAATCCGCACCTGCGTGGTACTGGTTATGGCATGGGCGATCGTGGCAGCCAAGGGAAAACTGGATCAGGTCGCGCACGCTGACCGGCGCGAACTCACATTTCTCGCAACATCGGGCATCGCGACCGGAGCATCGTGGCTGCTCTATTACTACGCCATCGCCACAGGCCAGGTGAGCGTCGTGGTGCAGATCGACAAACTATCGATTGTCGTATCAGTACTATTTGCGCGCCTGACATTCAACGAAAAACTCTCACGACACAGCGTCATCGGTCTCGCCCTCATCGTACTGGGCACCGCCGCGCTCGCAGTTTGGAAGTAGCGCGGCCAGCAGCCGCTACATCCTCACACCTGGCTTGGGATGCCTGTACTGACCGTGGGATGCCGTGCGCTTACCGTGCGAGATGGCAAATTTGGGACAACAATGCAGGCAACGAAGGCAGGCTGCGCACTCCGGCTTTGTCCAGACGGGAAGGCCGTCGCGCATCTCAATCGCCGCCATGGGGCAGCGCTTGGCACACAGGCCGCAGCCGATGCAGCGATCGGCATCGACGGCAAACTTGCTCGTCTGTTGCATGCGCGGCAGCCCAATTGCGTGATACGCGCACGATGCAAACAGAGGCACGCGATGGCGCATCATGTTGCCCGTGCGGCGTGCCCGCACCGCCTCGATCACGGCATCAATCTGCGCCTCGGCAGCTCTATTGATACCCTCAACCTTTTGAGGGTCAGACAGGTCGAAAACAGGCGTCCAGGTATCGGGCATCTTGACGCTCATCGCCGCATCTAACTCGAGCCCACGCTCGTGTAGCAGATCGCGGGCGAACTTGGCCGATTGCCCGGTCGTCGAACCATATGTCGAGACATAGAACGTATAGGGGCGCTCGCCGCCCTTTGTGCCGGCAGCAACCGATAGGTCGACAGTCTTCAAAAACTCGATCATTGGCGTCGGCAAGCCCCAGGCGTATACCGGGGCGACAAACCCCAGCCGACAGGGGCCTTCCATCACAGCAAGGTGAAGGATCTCGGCATCAAAGCGCTCAATCGACATAACTTTGTCGCTTGTCGCCGCTGCAATGCGACGCGCCACATGCTCGCTGTTCCCTGTCGCGCTAAAGTACAGGATCATCTCGTACCCCTGGAATTGACTCGTGAAAAACCGCGCTACTTGCGCAGCGGCTTGGGCAGCGGAATGCCGGCGGCGATAACGGC
>JAXKFZ010000207.1:0-5056 GCA_036550635.1 Collinsella sp.
AACCGGCGATATGTTCAATGCCGATTTTGCCTATCACGAGGTGCCCATCGAGCGCGATCCCATCGACCTGGAGACATATCGCGCCTGCCCCATGCGGTTTACGTGCGTGTGTACCGATATCGAGACGGGCAAGGCCGTCTACCACGACCTGCCCTATGGCGACGAGAGGGATATCGAGTGGATCCGGGCATCGTCGGCGATTCCTGTGGCGACGCGTCCCGTTGCCATTGAGGGCCGTAAGTACCTGGATGGTGGCGTGGCCGATTCTATTCCCAGCGCATGGCTGTTTGCACAGGGGTATGACCGCAATATCGTGGTACTCACGCAGCCGGCGGGCTTTGTGAAGCAGCCCAACAGCGTGATGCCCATGCTGCGGCGCGTGTTCCGTCACTACCCGGAGTTTGTCGCAGCGCTTGAGCATCGGCATGAGGTCTACAATGCCACGCTCGATGACCTGGCACGTCGCGAGGCTGCCGGCGATATCTTTGTGGTGCGGCCGAGCGAATCGGTGAAGGTGCCGTCGCTGTGCCGCGAACCGGATGAGCTCGAGCGCATCTACCAGGTCGGTCGCCGCGATGCGGAGGCGACTTTGCCGGCGTTGGAGGCCTACCTAGCGGGGTAGGGGTTGCATACGGAAAGCGCATCCCGGAATGGAGGCCCAAACTGGGATGCGCTTTCCGCTCTAGAAGATATGAGACTGCGAATCGGCTGCTCGGCTTATGCCTATGCCTGCTGCCAGGTATCGACGAGCTCCTTGGCGGCGGCGTAAGGGTCGTCGGCACTGCAGACGGCGCTCACCACAAAGAAGCCGTCGACGCCGGTGGCCTTGAGCTGCGGCAGGTCGGCCGTCTTGACGCCGCCGCCCACCACGATGGGCACGGGACTTGCCGCGTGGAGTGCGGCCAGGTCCTCAAAGCTTTTGGTGATGATGGAGCCGTCGGCCGCGCGTCCGCAATCGCGCTTGGTCTTGGTCTCGTGGAGCGGGCCGATGCCCAGGTAGTCGACCAGACTCATGTCGGCGGTCTTGACGTACTCGAGCATCTCCTCGCAGCGGGCCGAAAGGCCCACGATGGCATCGGGGCCCAAAAGTTTGCGGCAGACCTCGACGGGAATATCGCTCTGGCCTACATGCACGCCATCGACAGCAATACCCTGCTCACGCGCGGCGAGTACGCAGTCCAGGCGGTCGTCGATTAACAGGGCGACCTGACCGGTCTTGCCGGCCTGTGCGATTGCCTGCGCGGCGTCGCCGGTCAGTGCGATGATCTCGCGGGCGCTTGCCACCTTGGAGCGCACCTGGATGCAGGTAAAGCCTGCGTCGAGCGCCTGGGCCACCACATCGCCCACGGGACGTCCCAGCGTGTTTTCGGGGCCGAGTACCAGATAGGCCGAGATATCAAGGTTGTCGCGGATGCTCATCGTGCTTCCTCCTGCTTTTTGATCTGTGCTTCCATGCGCTCGAGTTTGCCGGTCATGGTGTCGGTAAATCCGGGTCGAATATCGGCTTTGAGCACGACTTCGGTGCGGATGCCCTTGCTCGCCAACACAAAGGTTGCGTCGCGCACGACCTGCATGACCTCGTCCCAGTTGCCCTCGATCTCGGTGAACATCGAGGTGGTGCGGTTGGGAAGGCCGCTCTCGCGAATGACGCGAACGACCTCGGCGACCTCGGCGGATAGCTCATCGCCGGTGCCGCACGGGGCGATGGCCACAGCGACGAGCGTGTTCATGCCGGTATTGGTTGCAGGCTCGGACATGGCCTATGCCTCCTCGAGCTCGAGTCGGTTATCGGCAATGTCCTGGGCGGTCGCGCGGTAGAGCTCGTCGATAAAGGCGACCTTAAAGCTTGCCGGGGCATCGGCGACGGCGGCGGCACGCGTGCCGGCCACGTTGTAGACGGCGGTGCCGCAGACGGCTGCCGTAAACGGGTCGGTGGCACAGGCGTACACGGCCAGCACGCCGCCCTGCGAGCAGCCGCAGCCGGTGATCTTGGACATGAGCGGGCTGCCGCCGTGGGACTTGGCCACGGTCGTGCCGTCGGTGATCAGGTCGACTTCGCCCGAGACGACCACGGCGCCGCCGGTGTAGCGGGCGAGCGCCACGGCGGCGGCGCGGGCGGCGTCGACCGTGTCGGTGGTATCGACACCGCGCACGCGGATCAGATCGGCCGCCTCGCCCTCAAGACCCCACAGGCCGGCGAGCGCGATGATCTCGGAGGCGTTGCCGCGCACGATGGCGGGCTTGTACTGCTTGAGCTCGTTTACCAGCTGGGTGCGCAGGCTGCCGATGCCCAGGCCCACCGGATCGAGCACCCAGGGCTTGCCGGCGTCGTGTGCCGCCTTGGCCGCGCGGGGAATCGTCTGCTCGTAGATGGGGAAGAGCGTGCCCATGTTGAGATAGATGGCGCCGCCGCCGGCAACGAGCGCCTCGCCCTCGTCGGGCAGATAGACCATGGCGGCCGAACCGCCCACGGCGAGCTGCGCGTTGGCGACAAAGTCAATCGTCACCGTGTTGGTGATGGAGCCGGCCATTGGATTGGTGGCGCGAATCTCCTCCACGGCCTTGACCATATGCTGCTTAAGCTGTTCCGAATCAATCACTGCACATGCCTCCTTGGCATAGAAAAGGGGCGCTGTGCATAGACAGCGCCCCTGCAAAGGCGGCATGCTCCCTACGCCAGCATTAACTGACAGGTTCAAAGGATTGGGCCCCATGCCCTCTCAGCCTTGTGGTTTGCACCGCCGGCACTCCCGCATCGAATCTGTTGTTCCCTATACTAACGCACCTGCCAAAAAGGGACAGGTTTATTTTGGCAGGTCGTTACAATAGGTAGGACCGATACGAATGGGGGCCTTATGATAAAACTTGTGCTGACCGATATGGACGATACGTTGATTCCAGCCGGGCATGACGGCGCCAGCGACTACGCCATCGAGGGCATTCATGCCATGCAGGCGGCGGGTCTGCACTTTGGCCCGGTTTCGGGTCGCCAGCCGTCTGCGATGGGCTGGATGTTCCGCAATCGCGCCGAGTGCTTTTCGACTGGTGCGTTCTGTAACGGCCAGGTTATGTTTGTCGACGGTCAGGCGATCGCTTCGCGCGCGACCGACAACGATGCCCTGATGCGTCTGGCCGATTACCTCGAGCAAGAGACCGACGATACCTATCTAAAGGTCTACAGCCTGGGTGATGACTTTTGGGATAACGATGCCTATTGCGTGACGAGCGACCCCGAGCGCGTGCGTCGCGCTATGGAGTCGGGTGGCAACGCGTGGCTCAAGGGCGAAGAGGCCCCGTGCCGTCCCGTTGTCGATGATGCCCCGGTATACAAGGCGAATATCTGGAGCGCCCGCTCGCGCGAAGAGCTCGCTGAGCTGCGCGAGCGCATTGCCGCTGAGGTGCCGGAGCTCTCGCTTGTATTTCCCAACAACCGCGTGCGCCTATTCGATATTCTCCCGGCCGGTTGGGACAAGGGCTGCGCTGCGCTGGAGCTGGCGCGCGCTTTGGGCCTGACGCCCGATGAGGTGGCCGTATTTGGCGATTCCGATAACGATCTGCCCATGATCGGTGCCGTTCCCAACTCCGTTGCAGTCGCCAATGCCAACGAGGCCGTCACTGCTGCCGCGCGCTGGCATATCGGCGCTGCGGCAGACGATGCGGTTGCCGGGGCTCTGCATCAGATTGCCGCCTGCGCCGCGACGGGGGAGATGCCGCCTTTTATGCGTCAGATGGATGCGGTGGGTTCGGGTATCGCGGACGTCTAGGGAGGCCATCATGAAGCTTCAACAGCTCAGGTATGTCGTCAAAGTTGCCGAATGTGGCAGCATCACCGAGGCCTCGCGCCGGCTCTTTGTGTCGCAGCCTTCGATTACCGCATCGATTCGCGATCTCGAAAACGAGATGGGCGTGCACATCTTTGAGCGCACTAACAAGGGCGTCGTTGTGTCCGAGGAAGGTGAGACCTTCTTGGGCTATGCGCGCCAGGTACTCGACCAGGCCGACCTGCTCGAGGGCAAGTACAAGGGCGCATCCGAGCAGGTGCCGCACTTTAGTGTGAGCTGCCAGCATTATTCCTTTGCCGTTAATGCGTTTGTCGATGTGATCCGTGAGTTCGATGCCGCGCGCTACGACTTTACCCTGCGCGAGGAGCAAACCCACGAGATTATCGAGGACGTCGCGCACATGAAAAGCGAGCTCGGCATCCTGTATCTGTCGGAGCACAATCGCGAGGTCATCGAGCGCATGCTGGCGGCCAACGAGCTCGTGTTCGAAGGGCTCTTCTGCGCCACGCCGCACGTCTTTGTGTGTGCAGACCATCCGCTGGCTGGCCGCTCCAGCGTGACGCTCGAGGACTTGGAAGACTACCCGTTTTTGTCCTATGAGCAGGGCAGCTATAACTCGTTCTACTATTCTGAGGAGCTGACCTCGACCTTTGAGCGCCGCAAGAATATCCGCGTGCGTGACCGTGCGACGTTGTTCAACCTGGTCATGGGCCTCAACGGCTACACGGTATGCTCAGGCGTGATCAGTCACGAGCTCAACGGGCCCGGCATCATCTCGATTCCGCTCGATGTAGACGAGTACATGGAGATCGGCATCATCACGCGCAAGAACACGACGCTTACGCGCTACGGCCAAGCCTATATCGACGTGATTCGTCAGCACATATAGACTGCTGCATTCTGTACGGGTCAAATCTCTTTATGGCAGTCCAAACTGATATAGGAAGCATCTATATCAAACTGTTATAAACGTATATTTTGCGATGGCCATATGAGCGCTCATACTCTGCCCCAGTAAAGCAACCAATGCAAAGGGAGATATCTATGAGTGCTTTAACCACGCTGAACGCGCCGTTTCGCGCCGATATCGTCGGCAGCTTTCTTCGTCCACAGGCCGTAAAGGACGCCCGTGTCGCCTATGCTGCGGGCACACTCGACGCCGCCGGCCTTAAGGCCGTCGAGGATGAGGCCATTCGCGACCTGGTGGACAAGCAAAAGTCCGCTGGCCTGCAGGTGATTACCGATGGCGAGTTTCGCCGCAGTTACTGGCACCT
>JAXKFZ010000208.1:0-1746 GCA_036550635.1 Collinsella sp.
GACTCGGATTCCTTGCGGCCTGAACAATCGCAAGTGTCCGGCGAGGGGGCGGCTTTGTAAAGCCGTTTGGCCCCACCCGCATAGCGGGTGGTTTCTGATGCGGCGCGCTGCGCGCCCCGCACAGGCTAAAGCCTCTAAATATACCGACCAGACCATGCTGGCCGGACGCACCACCGCCGAGGCACTCGTTGCCGAACGACAGCGCGAGGCGCACCTATCGCTCTACGGTCATCCTCTGCTGCGCTTTACCATGAACGAGGTCCGCTCGGCAGGAATGCTCGCCAAAAAGCTGCAGACGGCAGGCATCCGGCAGACCGCGCTGCCGACATGGCTCAACGACGTGGAGCTGTAGGGGCTGCTGAGCTTATGCCCGTCTGCTTGGCAAAGCGGGACACGCTTTCCGGTTGGCAGCGCCCGCGGAAACCAGGACCCAGATTGAGTGCTCAAAACGGGATGCGCTTTCCATATGGCATGCCTAGCGGAAAGCGCATCCCATAATCGAGGCTCAGAACAGGACAGACTTTCCGGATGAAGCTCTCAGCGGAAACGGCATCCCGGAATAGACGCTCAAACTGGGATACATTTTCCGCTGAGGGCCGATCCGGAAACCGTGTCCCACTCCGAGCGTCAATTCTGGGATGAACTTTCCGCCAGAGGGTTCAGCCGGAAACGGCGTCCCACTCTGGAGCGAAATTCTGGAACGCAGTTTCCGGTTGAGGGCTGTTCCGGAAAGTGCGTCCCATTCCAGGCGCGGATTCCGGGACGCGCTTTCCGTTTGAAGCTCCAACCGGAAAGCGCGTCCCATTCTGGAGCCGAAATCTGGGACGCAGCTTCCGCATGCGGAGGCGCTCCAAACAAAAGGCCCCGGCTCGCGATGGAGCTGGGGCCAAAGGCGCAGCATATACAGTTGATGTTGAGCGCGAACAGCTCGTCAGCAATGACCGTCCGCGCCCTACCCTACCCGCGGTGACGGGCGCGGCTGTAGGGCGTATCCACCATGGGCAGATCCGGACGCAGCTTGCCGTCGAATGCGCGATAGGCGTTCTGCACGGCGGGCGCCGTGGGGATCGTTGCGATCTCGCCGATGCCCTTGCCGCCGTATGCCACGGGCAACAGCTCGTCCTTCTCCACGTAGATGGCGTGGATATTCGGGATCTCGGGCGCACGGAACAGCCCGAGCGTGCCGTACCTGGCCTGGGGTACGCAGTCCTTGAGCGGCCAGTCCTCGGTAAGCGCATAGCCCATACCCATGAGCACGCCGCCTTCGATCTGGCCCTGGATGGAGATGGGGTTGACCACCTTGCCGGAATCGTGCGCAGCATAGACCTCGCTCACGCGGCCGTCATCGTCCAGAATGACCACATGCGTGGCAAAACCGTAGCAGATGTGGCTCTTGGGGTTGGGAACGTCGGCGCCCAGCTTGTCGGTCGGCTCCAGATACACGTAGCCAAACTCGCACCCCTCGAGCGCCTTGATGGCGGCCGCAGGATCCTGAGGATGCATGCCCTGGCCGGCGACGAGTTCCTGCGTGTGCAGCTGATAGGCGCGACCGTCGTCGTACTCGATCTTGACGCCGTCGCCATGCGCGCTCACGGGAGTATCGGGTGCAGGCTTGCCGGCCTCGATGTCAAGCATGGCATCGCGCAGCAGGAAGGCGGCACCGCGCACGGCCTCGCCGGTCACGACCGTCTGACGCGAGCCAGACGTGGTGCCGGAGTCGGGAGCGTTCTCGGTGGAGCACTCGCC
>JAXKFZ010000209.1:0-3990 GCA_036550635.1 Collinsella sp.
GCCCTGCATGAGCGGAACGGCCTATCCTCCCACGGACTGCACCGCAGTACTTTCGGCGATGGGGAGCTTAACTGCCGGGTTCGGCATGGGACCGGGTGATCCTCCCCTCCATGGTTCCGCTCATGCAGGGCGTTCGCCCGCACGAGAAACATATCCCGTTTTCAATCCAGGGGCCACCCTGGGGGTTGCATGGCGCTCAGCGAACCGTTGTTTCTCATACCAGATCGAGAAGATGAATCGAGATGAAGAGCTCGGCCGATTAGTACCGCTCGCCTGAGCCCCTCGCAGGGCTTGCAGCTGCGGCCTATCGAACTTGTGGTCTACAAGTGGCCTTACCGAAGAGAGAACTCATCTCGAGGCCGGCTTCCCGCTTAGATGCTTTCAGCGGTTATCCGTTCCGCACGTAGCTAGGCAGCTGTGCCGTTGGTCGACAACTGCGGCACCAGAGGTGCGTCCATCCCGGTCCTCTCGTACTAGGGACAGATCCTCTCAATTCTCTTGCGCCCACGGAGGATAGGGACCGAACTGTCTCACGACGTTCTGAACCCAGCTCGCGTACCGCTTTAAACGGCGAACAGCCGTACCCTTGGGACCTGCTACAGCCCCAGGATGCGATGAGCCGACATCGAGGTGCCAAACCTTGCCGTCGATGTGGACTCTTGGGCAAGATCAGCCTGTTATCCCCGGAGTACCTTTTATCCGTTGAGCGACGGCCATTCCACTCTGAGCCGCCGGATCACTAGAACCGACTTTCGTCTCTGCTCGACTTGTTGGTCTCGCAGTCAGGCTCGCTTGTACTCTTGTGCTCTGCGGGCGATTGCCAACCGCCCTGAGCGAACCTTCGCACGCCTCCGTTACAGTTTAGGAGGCGACCGCCCCAGTCAAACTACCCACCTGGCACGGTCCGCGCCCCCGATGAGGGCGGCGCGTTAGGCTGCCGATGCGGTGAGGGCAGTATTCCAAGGGCGCCTCCCCGGGAACTGGCGTTCCCGGTTCGCAGGCTCCTGCCTATCCTCTACGCACCGCACCAACAGCCAATGCCAAGCTGCAGTAAAGGTTCACGGGGTCTTTCCGTCCTTCCGCAGGTAATTCGCATCTTCACGAATAATACAATTTCACCGGGTCCATGGTTGAGACAGCGCCCAAGTCGTTACGCCATTCGTGCAGGTCGGAACTTACCCGACAAGGAATTTCGCTACCTTAGGACCGTTATAGTTACGGCCGCCGTTTACTGGGGCTTGGCTTCAGGGCTTCGCTTGCGCTAACTCATCCGCGTAACCTTCCAGCACCGGGCAGGCGTCAGACCCTATACGTCGCCTTGCGGCTTTGCAGAGTCCTGTGTTTTTGGTAAACAGTCGCTTGGGCCGTTTCGCTGCGACCCCCTCCCGCTCCGTCCGCGTGGGACCTCACAGGCGGGGGCACTCCTTCTCCCGAAGTTACGGAGTCAGTATGCCGAGTTCCTTAACCATGGTTCTCCCGATCGCCTTGGTATGCTCTACCCGCCTACCTGTGTCGGTTTTGGTACGGGCACCGCCTCGCTCCTTAGAGGTTTTTCTCGGAAGCATGGGCTCGCCGGCTTCACATGAAGCTTCGTCTAACGTCTCGGCCTCGATGCAGGGCGGGTTTGCCTGCCCTGCGGCCTACGCGCTTTCACGGGGACGTCCAGAACCCCGCCCGGCTACCCTTCTCCGTCACCCCGTCGTGCAAACGCTCCGCGGTGGTACAGGAATGTCCGCCTGTTGTGCATCGGCTACGCCTGTCGGCCTCGCCTTAGCTCCCGACTGACCCTGGGGGGATTAGCCTTGCCCAGGAACCCTTAGGCTTACGGCGGAGGGGTTTCTCGCCCCTCTCTCGTTACTCATGCCAGCATTCTCACTTCCATGCAGTCCACCGACGGTCGCCCGTCGGCTTCGCCCCGGCATGGAAAGCTCCCCTACCACTGATAAAACAGTCCGCTGCTTCGGTACAACGCTTAGCCCCGTGTATTGTCGGCGCATGTCCACTTGACCAGTGAGCTGTTACGCACTCTTTAAATGCATGGCTGCTTCTAAGCCAACATCCTGGTTGTCTAGGCAAACGCACATCCTTTGCCACTCAGCGTTGATTTGGGGACCTTAGCAGGCGGTCTGGGCTGTTTCCCTCTCGAACACACGGCTTAGCCCACATGTTCTGACTCCCGATCTCGGGACCGACGGCATTCGGAGTTTGGTTTCGGTTGGTAGGCGGTGAGGCCCCCGCACGGATCCAGTGCTCTACCACCGTCGGTAAGCGATCGAGGCTAGCCCTAAAGCTATTTCGGGGAGAACGAGATATCTCCGGGTTTGATTGGCCTTTCACCCCTATCCACAGGTCATCCCCTCCGTTTTCAACCGAAGTGGGTTCGGCCCTCCACAGAGTCTTACCTCTGCCTCAGCCTGCCCATGGATAGATCACCCGGCTTCGCGTCTGCGGCTGGCGACTGATCGCCATCTTAAAGGCTCGCTTTCACTGCGGCTCGGTTCTTGCCTTAACCTCGCCGCCAACCGCAACTCGCTGGCTCATTCTACAAAAGGCACGCCGTCACAGCGCATGGCTGCTCCGACTGCTTGTAGGCACACGGTTTCAGGTACTGTTTCACTCCCCTCTCGGGGTGCTTTTCACCTTTCCCTCACGGTACTGGTTCGCTATCGGTCATAGGAGAGTGCTTAGCCTTGGAGGGTGGTCCCCCCAGATTCATACCGGGTTTCACGTGTCCGGCATTACTCGGGATCCCTCTCTCGGGCCCGCGGTCCTTCGGGTACGGGGCTCTCACCCTGTATCGCCCGGCTTCCCAGCCGGTTCCCCTGGACCGAGGGTTTCTGACCCGACCCCGCCGCTCCAGCGACGGGACGGAGGGTCCCACTACCCCACGTGCGGCAACGCCTGGAGGCTTACACGCGCACGGGTTTAGGCTCTTGCGCTTTCGCTCGCCGCTACTCGCGCAGTCTCGGTTGATTTCCTTTCCTCCGGGTACTTAGATGTTTCAGTTCCCCGGGTTGCCTCCTCCGAGCCTATTCTGTTCAGCTCGGGGTTGCTGGGCTCGACCCCAGCAGGGTTCCCCCATTCGGAGATCCGCGGGTCGAAGGGTGCTTGCCCCTCACCGCGGCTTATCGCAGCTTGCCACGTCCTTCGTCGGCTTCCTATGCCAAGGCATCCACCGTGTGCCCTTAATATCTTCATCTAACAAATCTTGCTAGGTCTACGAGTAAAAAATCTCAATATTCCTGATATTTGGGTATCGATCATACATTCACGATCGTGATATGGATGCGAATCACTTTCTTTCCTGCAGACAAGTCACTTGAAAATGATGTCTGTGGTCGCTAACTCGAGAATCGAGTTAGATGGTTGTGATTCGATTTTGATTCACTAAAACGCTATGCAACTCTCAAGGTGCCCCGCAGGCGTCCGTCCGCCTGAGACGGCGGGGACCCTCGGAGCCGGGTACTGTGAGTTCTTGAACTGCAGACCGGGGCGGGATGCCCCGTAGGTTTTCTTCCAGGTCGGAGGAGCTCGGCTCGACTCCGATCGGCACTGTACGTGTCTCCCTAGAAAGGAGGTGATCCAGCCGCACCTTCCGGTACGGCTACCTTGTTACGACTTCACCCCTCTTACCCTCCACACCTTCGGCGCCTCCGCCCCTTGCGGGTTCGGCCGGCGACTTCGGGTGCAGACGACTCGAGTGGTGTGACGGGCGGTGTGTACAAGGCCCGGGAACGTATTCACCGCGGCATGCTGATCCGCGATTACTAGCAACTCCGGCTTCACGCAGGCGAATTGCAGCCTGCGATCCGAACTGGGGCCGGCTTTGAGGGATTCGCTCCGCCTCGCGGCGTCGCAGCCCGTTGTACCGGCCAGTGTAGCACGTGTGCAGCCCAGGGCATAAGGGGCATGATGACTTGACGTCGTCCCCACCTTCCTCCGGCTTGACGCCGGCAGTCCCCCGCGAGTCCCCAACTGAATGCTGGCAAC
>JAXKFZ010000210.1:0-3134 GCA_036550635.1 Collinsella sp.
GCCTCACTCGGTCACCTGGAACATGGGAGACGGCGGTCGACGAAACTGGAGAGGAGGTATTACGAGCTCCTGTGCGAATTGAAGGGAGCGCTCCCGCAAACTGCCTATTGACAACTTATAGGAGCGTCGGTTTTGTTTTTGCGATTTTCGGTATGGTCGGAGGTTCGCTATCCAGCCCCGTAAACCGACATAGTTTTGTTCGCGACGGCACAACCGCGCGTTTAAGCGCGGGGCCGGTGGGGCATTTTTGCCCCACCGGCCCCTATCCCAGCTCTATTCCGGCGCTACTCCGGCTTGGTTTCTACCGTGGGGGTCTTGTCCGCCGCAACTGGAGTACGAGCGGTGTCCATAGTCAGGCAGTGCTTGGGGCAGCTCTCGATGCACTCACCGCACACCACGCAGGCATACGGGTCGATCGACCAGGTACCACCCTTGCGATCGACCGCAAGCGCGCCCGCCGGGCAACGGCGCGCGCACATGCCGCAGCAGATGCACACGTCCATGTCGTTGACGATATGTCCGCGCAGGCGCGCAGGCGCCGCGAGCTTCTCCTGCGGATAGCACACCGTTACTGGCCGCTTGACCATAGAACCCAAGGCCGTCTTGGCAAATGTCAGCAAACTCATGCCGCGCCTACCTTTCCGTGCAGCTAATGCAGGGGTCGATGGTCAGGATAATCATGGGCACATTGGCAATGAGCACACCCTGCAGCGCATGCGTCAGACCCGCCAAGTTCTGCGACGTCGGCGTGCGCACGCGGAAACGGTCCAGATTTTTGGTGCCGTTGCCGCGCACATAGTAATAAGCCTCGCCGCGCGGCTGCTCAATCACAACCTCGCCGCGCGCGCCGTCGGCCGGCGTAAGCTTGGTGCGCCCGCCAATCCCGTCGTGCGGAATCTTGCCCACAAGCTCCTTAATGATGTCCATGGCCTGCGTGACCTCGGCGCAACGCACCTGGCAGCGGGCATAGCAATCGCCATCGGTAGCAACGATGGGCTCAAACGCGGCCAAGTCCGCATAGGCGCCGTCACCGAACATGCGCACGTCGTAGTCCACGCCCGAGGCGCGGCCGAACGGACCGACCATCGAAAGCTCCAGCGCGTCTTTCTTGCTAATCACGCCCACGCCATGCAGGCGCTCGCCGCAGCTGTTGTCGTCCAAAAACGTATGCACCAGGGCCTCGTAGTCAGGACGCATGGCATCGAGCGTCTGGACAATGCCCGCCAGCTCGGAGTCCTCGATATCGTGCTTAAGGCCGCCGATCTCGTTAATCGACAGAATCACGCGCCCGCCGCAAGTGCTCTCAAAAATCTTGAGTATCTGCTCGCGCAGGGTCCATGACCGATAGAACAGCGCCTCGAAGCCAAAGGCGTCGGCGAGCAGGCCCAGCCACAGCAGATGCGAGTGAATGCGCGAAAGCTCGTGCAGAATGGTGCGGATATACTGCACGCGACCAGGCACCTCGATGCCGAGCATGCGCTCGCAGGCGCTGGCATAGCCGCAGCTGTGGCCCACGGCGCAGATGCCGCAGATGCGCTCGGCGATGTAGCCAAACTGATGCATGTCGCGCTTTTCGGTGAGCTTCTCGAGCCCGCGGTGCACAAAGCCGATCTGAGGAATTGCCTCGATGACGCGGTCATCCTCGATCACCAGGTCCAGATGAAGCGGCTCGGGCAGCACCGGGTGCTGCGGGCCAAACGGAATAACGGAGCGATGTGCCATGGACCTTACGCCTCCTTTTTCTGCTTGTCGCGGGCGACCTTGGCGGCAAGCGCCGCGTGGACCTTGGCCGCTTTCTCGGGATCCATGGCGGCGAGCTTTGCCTCCATCTCGGCGGCCTTGAGCGCGACCTTCGCAGCAGCCTCATCGTGCTGAGCATCGGAGCCGGCAGCCGCAGCGGGCTGAGCAGCGACGCCCGCGGCGTCGCCGGCGCTCGCCGCAGCCGAAGCATCGCCGGCACTCGCAGCGCTCTCCCCTGCAGCAGCCGCAGCCGCGGCGGCCTTCTCGGCAGCGGCCTTGCGCGCCTTGGCCTCGGCGGCGGCACGCACCTTCATGGCTTTCTCGCGCGCGGCCTTCACCTCGGGCGTGATAACGCTCATGGGTTCGGCAGTCGAGACCTGGTAGAAAAAGCCCTTAAAGTCAATCTGCATATCGGTGATGGCAAGACCAAACAGGTCGTGCGTTTCGTTTTCAAACGGGAATACCGCCGGATAGTACGAGCTGATGGACGGAATCTCCTGGTACTGGTCGATGCCCTCAACCACCAGGTTCTCGATCGCATAGCTGCCGTCCTGCGCAATATGCTCCTGAGCAGCACGAACGTCGATAAACGTATAGACCAAGCGATACGATCCGTCGTCCACACAGCGCTCGGCATGCATCTGCACAAAGCGCGCGCCGACGCCCTTGAGCGCCTGGACATGTGACAGGAGCTCATCGATCCCGACGGTAGTATAGATAGCCTTTTGCATTACTCGCCCTCCTTTGCAGCGGCGGGCGCGTCGCCGGCCGCGGACGTCCCAGCAGGCGCATCGTCAGCCCCGGCCCCCGCAGCCACAAACCCGCCCTCGCCCAGCTCAACGCCACCATCCCAGGTAGCGGCGCCGCCCACGGTAAGCGGATCGCCGCCAGCACGCATCACGGCCTCCTTCTGATCCAGGATGCCGCACGCCTCCACGATGGCATCGATCACCGTCTCGGGGCGAACGGCGCACCCGGGCGCGTACACATCCACGGGAATCGCGCGGTCCACGCCGCCGATCGCGTTATAGGCATCGCGAAACACGCCGCCCGAGCACGCGCAGATACCGCATGCCACCACACACTTGGGCTCGAGCATCTGGTTGTAGATCTGGCGCACGACAGGCAGGTTCTGGGCATTGACCGACCCCGTCACCAAAAAGATATCCGCATGCTTGGGGTTGCCGGTGTTGACCACGCCAAAGCGCTCCGCATCGAACAGCGGCGTGAGCGAGGCCAGCACCTCGATATCACATCCGTTGCAGCTCGAACCGTCGTAATGAATAACCCACGGCGAGCGCGACATTTTATGATCCATGGATGCCGCCTCCTAAATAAATACGTCGACGAGGATGGGCATAAGGTTGAGCAGGCCAAACACCAGCGCCACGCCC
>JAXKFZ010000211.1:0-6298 GCA_036550635.1 Collinsella sp.
AGCACATCATCGATCTTTTGCGATTCATCGTTGAGCGCATCGAGCATCTCGATGAGCTTGGTGTGGTCCGAATCGCCCTTAATCTCGAGCATGCCCTCAAAGTTTGCCTGGTTGTAGTCGGGATCATCGGCAAGCTTAATGGTGTCCTCGTAGCGATGGAAATCGAAGCTGTTCACCTTGTACAGGTGCCCGCTCTTATCCAGGCCATGTGCCTTAAGCGCCGTCTTGTTGAGCTGCTCCACCTGCGTAAACAGGCCGTAGTCCTCAAAGGTGTCGTTGGTCTTTTCGGTCTGGTCGCACACCCACAGATGCACAAACTGCGTGCGCAGGCCCATCATCTGGGGAATCCCACGGATAAGGTCGTAGGCCATCTTGTTGCGAAAACGCATACCCTCGCCCATGTGCTTGTTGAGCGCAATCGCGCGCTGTTGGCGCCAGGTACCCTTGCCCTTTTTGAGCTCCACCTTGTAATTCTTTTGCGAGTTTACACTCGATGTCTGACCGCGCACCTGCACGGTGGCATTGGGCGCTTCCTCGCCATAGCCAACCTCGCCGGCAACCGGGCCGTCTTCGTCGCCCGCCTGCAGCAGGCCCATAACCTGACAGCGCGTCACGCCCATGTCGGCGTAATCATAAACCGAGTACGAATTGATCTCGGCCCAGCTATGGTCGGTATTCTCGGAGCTGTTGCCGCGCGAGACCGTCAGATACATGGTCACAATGCCCGAGTCGTCGTAGACCTCGTACAGCTCATCTTTATCGCGCAGGTGCTTAGTCCCGTCCGAGGCCTCGGCCTTTTTGATCTCGTCCTGCTTTTTGACTTTTTTGGTCGAGGAGTCTTCCTGCACCGAGCAGCCCGAAAGCAACAGCACACCGGCAGCCGCCTCAAACAGACGGCGGCGAGACATCATTCTATCGGTCATCAGGACCTCCCCAATGCTTTTGATACAAGCGAACCACCGCGCGCTCAAACGCGCCATGCGGCTCGCCCTGCTGACGGCGTTCCTCATAGCGCTGCTCGGCACGGTCGAGCAAGCGGCCCAGCTGTGTAAAGTGACCCGTTTTGTCGGTCGCCACAATGGGCTGCTGGCTCAGGATACGATACGGCAAGTTGGCGGTATAGGTATCGAGCCGCAGCAGCGCCACGATAAAAAACACCGCCGCACCCAACAAAAAGCCAAAGCCGTAAAACTGCTGCGACAAAAGCAACGACACCGCAGTCGCCAGCCCGGCCACACCGGCAAACAGGCCCGAAGCCAGCACGGCCCCCTTATAGTCGGTAAAGTACAGCAAGATGAGCATCACCGTATTGCCCACGGCATACAGGCCATAGCCCACGCACAGCGTGCGAAAATACCCGTGCATAAGGTTGTTAAAGCCCAACGGCAGGGCCGACAGCACCGTGGTCTCGAGCGAAATGACCGCCGCGGTCACAAACAGCTGCTTGAGCGCACAAAAGCGCAGTTCTCGGTTGAGCGTGGCAAGCATTTCCTCCTCGGCCACCACAATGTCGCCTACCACGCCGCCGTCATTGAACAGGCTGTAGTAGTCGCGGTAGCGCGGATAGAAGTTGACCTCGACCGAGACCACAAAGTTGACGGTCGTGACCAGGATCGTCAAAAACGCGATGAGCGCCGGCACATCGTAGTAGGGCGCACCATAAAACAAGCCCTTGACCTGCACGCCAATAGGACCGGCCCAAATAATCACCAGGTGCGTAAAGAGCCCCAGATTGGTTAACAGGCCCGTGAGCGCCAGCGGCATAAACTGATCGAGCCACTGCAAAAAGGGCCAGGGGCTGCGGTCGCTCTGAGGAAAATACCGGTACAGCAGTACCACGTCCCAGGCGAGCATGACGCCGTAGCCCAGAGCAATTGATGCCAACAGGCCCTCGACCGGCGGCAGTCCCAGCGCCAGCGCGGCCAGGGCGCACAGGCACGCCACGCCAATGGCAGCCGCAAAGCTGCACAGGATGCCGCGGTAATCCTTGATGGCCGTGAGGTAACTCATACCGTTCCAGTTGACGATCATAATGTTGAACAGCCACAGGCATAGCAGCCCCTGCAGCAGCGTGGCGCCCGAGAACAGCAGAAAGACGCCGTAGAGCACCGTGCCCGCAACGAGCATGACAGCATTAGATCCCCAAAACGAGGGCAGAATCTCGTCCTCGCGCTCGGCAAACAACATATCAGCCAAAAAGCGCGTGACCGGCATGGAGAAAAAGCTCGTGAGCGTAAGCGAGGCCAGCAGTGTGTAGGTCACCATGCACACCAGCAGATCCTGGTTGGCACGGCCCACACCCCACAGACTGCACAGCACCAAGATACCCACCTGGAGCAGCACGCCCAACAGCATGGGGCCCGTGCACACAATGCCGGCGTAGCCGTAAGCGCGCATCGTGGCAAAAAGGCCCTTGCGCCTAAACAGGCGCTTGAGCTCAAAACCGATTCCGGCCACCGGCTACTCCCCCTCTCTGGGCAGGTCAAACGCACGCGCCGTCTCGTCGTACAGCGCGCGATAGTTGGCGAGCATCTGCTCGTGCAAAAAGTACGTGGCAACGCGACGCTGCCCGCGCTCCCCCATCTCAATGCGGCGGGCGCGGCTTGTGCACATGCGTTCCATGGCATCGGCCAAACCCTTGCGATACATAGGCGGCGTCACAAAACCCGCCACGCCAAAGTCGTCGCCCGGGGCACCTTCGAGCAACTCGCGGCAGCAGCCCACCTCGGTCGTCACGCAGGGACGGCGCGATGCAAGCGACTCCAGCACGCTGAGCGGCTGACCCTCGGAGATGCTCGTCAAAATGGTAAAGTCGAGCTTTTCCATGTACTCGACCACGTTGACGCGGCCGGTAAAAATCAGGTCGTGCACGCCCAGGGTGTCGACGAGCGCATGGCACTCGGCGCCGTACTCTTCGTCGTCCACGCCGCCCATGATGTGCAGGCGCACCTTGGGCAGGCGCTCGTGCAGCTCAAAGAAGGCATAGATCATGGTCTTGACGTCCTTGATGGGCGCCAGGCGCACCACCGCGCCAATGTCCACCCAGCCGTCATCGGGCTTTAAGGGAATGTCCTTAAAGCGGTCGAACTGGATGCCGTTGGGGATGACCAGGCATTTGTCCGCATCGCAGCCCATATCGATCTGCGTCTTGCGGGCGTTATGGAACAAACTGGTCACGCGGAAGGCACGGCGGTAGATCTCCTCCGAAAGCAGGTAGAAAAAGCGAATCCAGCGGTCCTTAAACGACGGCACCACCCAGTCGGCGCGAATGATCTCTTCCTCACGCTCGCGGGTATAGATGCCGTGCTCGGTCAGCAGTACCGGCGCATGGGAAACGCTCGAGCCCAGGCAGGCGAGCAGACCACCGTAGCCGGTCGAGATGGCATGGTACACATCGGCCACCGGTACCTCGCTGCCCAACAGGTAGAGCACGGGAAGCAGCATAGAGCGCAAAGTGTGGAATGCGTCGGCAAAGGGCGTGTAGGGGTACTCTGCCAGGCACACGTCGCGGAAGATGTCCATAAACGTTCGGCTCTGCAAAAACGAGAGCGGATGCACGCGACGGCGGTGGAAAATATCGAACAGAACATCCCAATCCGGATTGGAGAGCGACACCAGGCGGCGTAGCGCCTCGCGCTCGCGGTCGTCAAAACTGGCTTCGCGCTGCTCGCCCGAAAGCCGCAGGGCATCGTCCAGGAACACCTCGTGCACCTCGACCACGTTGCCGGGCAGCTCGTAGACAAACTTGCCGCGGTCGGCAGCATGCGCGCCGATCACCCATAGCACAAACTCATGCTCGGGCATGGCCTGGATATAGCCATGCATCCAGGTAGATACGCCGCCGTGCACATAGGGGTAGCAACCCTCGAGTACCAAGCAGATTCTCATTTGTCACCACCCTCCATGTGCTCGATCGTCACGGTCTTATCATTTGCCTTAAGCAGATACAGATTGCCCGTAAGGTGCGTCAGTTCGCCACCCGTCACCGCACCCGGCTCGCCATTATTGGCGCGGAACATGAGCCACGCCTCGTCGTGGAAATTGCCCAGGTTGAGCGTCCAGGCATCTGCACTTGTATCCACGTTCACCGTAACCGACGAAAAGCGCTGGATGGCACCGGAGCACTCCGACGCCGTCTGGTGCCGCAGATCGGGCGCGGATTTGGTAAGCCAGTCCAGGTAGTCGGTCAGGCCGCCCTTGTAGACCTCCCAGCCCTCTTTGGCGCCGCGATCCGGATCGAGCAGGTCGTCCGGGTGCATAAAGTGCGTACTCACGTAGTGCATGTTGAGCTCGGACACGGCTGCCAGGCGCATATAGGAATCGTGGACCATGCCGCCCGAAACAATACGTGGCTGCTCCACAATGCCATCGCTCGCCACGCCAAACTCCTGCACGTACGGCAGGTCGGTGCCATCCTCAAAGTACGTACTGGCGATGGTCTTAATGCGAGGAACGTTGGTGCCGATGAGCTTGCGCGCTCGGGCCGAAAGGATATTCGACGGCGGTACGTAAACCGAGCCGTGAGCGTTGGGCAGGACCTCGTCCTGAAACGCGATAAGTTCGTTGAGCGAAGCGACGAGCGTCTCTTTGTTCTTCCAGGTCTTGTAGACGTACAGCGTGCCGTAGTCGGTGTCCCAGAGTGCCAGAGGCTGATGGTTGTAGCCGTGAAAGCCCAGCTCTCCGCCCATCTGCAGCAGCATGCCGCCAAAATAGCGGAACTGCGTGGTATCGGGTTGGCGCGCGGGCTCGGTCTGGTTGACCGCGTCCTCGTAGTTTTCGATCATCACGCCGGTATAGCGAATGCCGTATTTTTGCGCGAGCTTTTGCAGATCGGGCCACCAGACCTTGGTGTAAAAATCGGCAATGGAAAGGCCGTAGTCACGCTTGATATAAGTACCATCGCCCGAGGGCACGGGGCTAGGAAAGTCGTCCAAATAGAACACGGCGCTGTTGATGACCGGATAGGCCGTGGCATCACCCAGCAGGCTGATCGCCGCGGCGTAAAAACCGCGCATGACCTTGTCATAGATACCGATATTGCACACCACGGTGCGCCCGCTACCGCAGTCATTGGACCAAATGAGCGGGGCGCCCGCATCGCCGGTCATAGCCCACACACGAGCCGTCTCGCGCAGCGATACCGAAAGCGACGAATCAAAGGGGTCCGAGAGCTCGTAGCGCTCTCCCCCGCCCAGCATAAAGTCCTCGCTCGGCACAATGCTTTCGGCTTTTACATAGTCATATCCGGCCGATTCAATGCCAAGCTTGGAGGCAATCACTTGCAGATAGCTCGAGTTATCCGGCGGCATGGCGAGCATAAGCGAACCGCCGGCACTCACCCAACTCATAATGTCGGTCAGATGCGTACTGAGCCCATCGAGCGACGGCATGAGCAAAATCACGCGATCGAAGGAGGTCAGCGAGGGAATGGCATCCGCGCCATCCAGGGCAAGGTCAACGTCGCGGTGCGCGATCTTCATGTCCAGCAAAATCTGGTCGAACTGGTCTTTAACGTCGTCGACGCCATCTTGGTCCGAGTCGGTAATGACCAGGCACGTGGGCTTTTGGCCAAAGATTGCCGAGCTTGCAGGCGTAGCGTCGTTGGCGGCGAGCATGCCCAGCTTGTGCTGTCCAGCGCTGTACTGCACGCCGGCACGCTCCACCAGCAGCACGGCGGCCATGGCAATAAAGACCGCCCACACCACGAGGAGCCCCATCCAACGAAAGCGGCCTGCACGGTCGCGGATATGTTGCGCCACGTTCATCGGGCCTCCTCCCCGTCGCGCCAAAACGCCAGCTGCTCGCGGTTGGCGGCACTCAAATACACATGCTGATTGTCGATCGCATCGATTACACGGTGGACCTCGTCACCGTCGCGGCGCATCACGGCCAGGCGCAGGCAAAGCATCCAAACCTCCTGCTCCTCGGGCACGTCAAGCACCAGCTGGTCGGTCACGGCCTGCGCCTCGTCGGTCTGTCCGACATCGGCCAGCGCCGTCGCGTATCGAATGCGCAGCTCAAGGGTATCCTCGCGCTCGCAGCGACGCGCAAGCAGGCGCGCGTACTGTTGGCGCTGAATCTGAGCCACGCGCCCCTCGGCCAAGCCCGAGCCCAAGTATTCATCAAGAAAATCACAGTATTCGTTGAGGTTTTGCGCGCTCGGGTCCGTCTTAAAGGCACGCTCCAGCTGCTGCAGTTTAAGGTCGGACTCCTTGGAGATCTGCGCCACCGCCGTCGCGGCATAGTGCGCCACCTCAACGTCGTCGTTAAGCTTAGCCGCCTGCAGCTGCGCCAGGTA
>JAXKFZ010000212.1:0-3985 GCA_036550635.1 Collinsella sp.
GCATGTGTATGCCAGCCCCTTACGCTCCGGTGCAAGTTTGTTTACTGTGGGGCATTCTCGCACGAAACATTCAACCTATTTGCCCAGAGCGCATGTTGGTTTGGTGAGCGGCTCTAGTAGTCGGTGAAAGTGAGGGGGTTAATTGAAGATTTTTAGCGCGCAAGCGTAACGGTACGATCGGGAAACTCGATGCTTGCAACCAGTTTTCCGCCGAGGCTCTCTGCGTACCTGCTCAGCGTGTCGAGCCTCATCGAACCCAACTCCCCACGCTCGAGCTCGGATACACGTTTTTGAGAAACGCCCATCGACTGGGCGACCGACGCCTGTGTTAGATCTTTTAACCTGCGAATCTGAGCAAGCTTATAGGCTTCGATACGATCGCGAGTCCTCTCCTGCTCGGCGGTAATGGAGTCGCGTGTTATCCCGCGAGATTCCATATACTCATGCAGTTCCATCTCGATCGAGCCTCCTTACGTGGCGACGGTATATTTGCTCGGCCCTTGGAATGTTGATCGCATACCAACCGTTCCATTTTGCCCTTGACGATCCCGCTCGCGACTTATCACCCGCCAATAGCAATACCGCCTGGCGCTTGGGGTCAAAGGCGAAGAGGATGCGAATCACCTGCCCACCACACGACGTCACTCTCAGCTCCTTTAAATGATGAAGCTTCGAGCCCTTTACGCGGTCAACCAGCGGACGACCAAGGCTGGGACCTTCCTTCTCGAGCACCAAAAGGTCTGCATAAATCTGCTTCAGCGTAGCTTCATCCTGCTCATCAAGCCAAGGTTCAATGTAATCAAGCACGATACGGTACCGATGCAGCTGATTTGACATACCTTTCTCCTTCTATAGTAGAAGTTTTACGGTATATTGCAAGGACAAACTTGCGCAAATGTCTATTTATTCAGCTTAAATACGCTGTTTGGGCTCGGTGACGATGGCTCGAACGATGCGGGGACGATCGGTGAGGTCGTGGACGATACGCACGTCCGAAAGGCCTGCCTGGCGACAGAGCTCGGCCGCGGCATCGAGGGCGCCCTCGTAGAGCTCGCAGGCAAACAGGCCGCCGGCGCGCAGCATGTAAGGCGCCGCATTGAGCAGGCGGCGGAAGATGTCCAGGCCGTCGGCACCGCCCTCGAGCGCCAAGTCGGGCTCAAAGTCCTTGACCTCGTGCGGCAGCGAGCGCATGACGCCGGTCGGGATGTAGGGCGGGTTGGAAACGAGCACGTCGAAGGTGCCCCACTCTTCGCGGGGAATGGAGCTCACCAGGTTGGTGAGACTAAAGGCAACCTCATCTGCCGTGAGGCCGAGCGCGTCGCGGTTTTTGGTGGCCAGATCGATGGCGCGCGGCTCGATATCGGTGGCGGTGCAGGTAACGTGGCCGCGGCGCTCCCAGGCAAGGGAGAGCGAGATGCAACCCGTGCCGCAGCCGACCTCGAGAACGCGGGCGATACGGGGCTCGGCTGGGGCAGGCGCAGCGGCATCCTGAGCCGAAGCCGTCTCCTGGCCGGCACCCTCGATGGCGATGCCGTATTCGTCGAGCTCGGGCTCGGGGGTTTCCATGGCCTCTGCTTCTGCCGCTTCGGCTTCTGCTGCCTGCGCGGCGGCTTCCTCGGCCTCGCGGTCGGCCAGTTCCTCGGCATAGGCACGGCTGCCCAGTACATCGCCGCCTAGCGCCGCCTCATCGGCAGCCGTCAGGTTAGCGGCACGGCGCTCGGCGGTCGCCCGTTCGTCTGCCAGCGCGGCCTCGGCCTTGCGTGCCTCCTCGACCTCATCGTTCCAAGGCAGCTCAACACGCTGACGGGCAGCAGCCTCGGGGCTCAGCACCTCGGCATCCAGATAATTGAGGACTTCCTCGACGAGCATCTCGGTCTCGGGGCGCGGAATGAGCACACCGGGGGCGCACGCGACGTCGATCATGCGAAACTGCGTGCTGCCCGTGATGTATTGCAGCGGCTCGCCCTTAGCGCGGCGGACAACGGCCGCATGCATGGTCTCGAGCTGGGCCGCGTTAAGCGTCTCGTCCATACGCATATATAGGTCAATGCGCGCCAGGCCCGTGGCGGCGCACAGCAGCCACTCGGCAGAAAGACGGGGGTGCTCCTCGCCGCGCTCGGCCAGGTACTCCTTGGTCCACTCGAGACAACGCTTGATGGTCCAGATCTCGTTTGCCATGGGGCCCTCCCCTCTTAAGCGCCGGACGGCGCGCGAATGTCGGAGCAGATTGTACGCGAGGCCAGCGCATGGCAAGGGGCGATTGAAGGCGATTATCGAGAATCAGCCCAGAATTTTGCTTGGAACCTGCCTAAAATGTTCATTCGTCGACGTCTAAATCTGCATTCGTCAAGCTTTTGGCAAGGTTGCCCAAAACTGACCAATATCTAACCAAGAACTTGCCACATCGCTTGACGCACGACCCATCAAAAATCGCCCCGCGACTTCTTGGACGATTTTTCGAGTAATATTTTCAATAGCAGATGAAGGCTGTTAATTACTTTAAGCAGGTAGGCAGCTTAATTTCTAACAAAGCAGATTAAATAAACTTGAAAAGTAATTTACCCAACCTAGTCATTTAAGAACGTCCCCAATGACCACCGCATCCGGAGCAAGGCAACGCCGCAGACAGAGGACGGACAGCGAAAACGCCCCTAAGCGAGCAAGGTGACGTGAAAGAGGAGGGAAGCGTACTTTAGTACGCGACCGACGATTGAACGTCAGATTGCCGCTTAGGGGCGTTTGCAGCGTCGAGCCGTTACGGCGTTTGGTAAAACGCCGTAACTTAAACTGCTTGTGCCAGCTTCTCGGCTCGCTCGGCGGCGGCGAGCGCCTCGATGACGGTGCCGAGCTGATCGCCCAGAAGGACGCCGTTGTAGGTGGAGTTGAAACCGATGCGGTGATCGGTCACGCGGTCCTGGGGCTGGTTGTAGGTACGGATCTTCTCGGAACGGTTGCCGTGGCCGATCTGGCTCTGGCGCTCGGCACCGAGCTCGGCCTGCTGCTTCTCGAGTTCCATCTCGTACAGACGGGCGCGCAGCATCTGCATGCAGACCTCGCGGTTCTGGATCTGGGAACGCTGCTCCTGCGACTGCACCACGGTGTTGGTGGGCAGGTGGGTGATGCGCACGGCGGAGTAGGTGGTGTTAACGCACTGACCGCCAGGGCCGGAGGCGCAGTAGGTGTCGATGCGCAGGTCGGACTGGTTGATCTGGACGTCGATCTCCTCGGCCTCGGGAAGTACGGCGACGGTAGCCGTGGAGGTCTGAATGCGGCCCTGGGACTCAGTCTTGGGAACGCGCTGGACGCGGTGCACGCCGGACTCGAACTTCATGACGGAGTAGACGCGGTCGCCCTCGACCTTGAACTCGATGGACTTAAAGCCACCGGCCTCGCTGGGGCTGGAATCGAGCACGGTAGTCTTCCAGCCGCGCGACTCGCAAAAGCGCTGGTACATCTTGTACAGATCGCCGGCGAAGATGGCCGCCTCGTCGCCACCGGCGGCGGAGCGGATCTCGACGATGGTGTTCTTGTCGTCGTTGGGGTCGCTCGGGATGAGCATGTACTTGATGTCTTCCTCGAGCTGGGGAAGCTTGGCCTCGTTTTCGGAGATGTCCATCTGGAGCATCTCCTTCTCATCGGCATCGGTGGTATCGTGCAGCATTTCCTTGGCAGCCTCGATGTCATCGAGCGCGCCGATGTACTCGCGCGAGGCGGCGATGAGGTCGGACTGGTGCGCGTACTCCTTGTTGAGACGCGTGAACTCCTTGATATCGGAGGCGACGGCCGGGTCGGAAAGCTTCTTCTCGAGCTCCTCGTAGGCCTTGATGATCTTTTCGAGCTTGTCGCGCATGACGGACTCCTTTATATGCGTGAAGGCGAAAATCGGCAGAATTGATGGGGCGCGGGGCGCCGCTGCGGGGGTAAGCCCAGCTAGAACATGTCGATCTTCAGATACATGCGCATCCCTTCGCGTATGGGGTACATA
>JAXKFZ010000213.1:0-2292 GCA_036550635.1 Collinsella sp.
AATAAGGTTAGGCCCGAAAAACACGGGTAGGATATCGGCATTGCCTTACAACTATACTCGGTTAGTCACAGAACGGGAACGTAAGTATGCGCTGCCTTATCATCCACAACCCGGCATCGGGCCCCAGCTCAGATGAAATCTACGCATTCACGCACGCCCTCGCGCAGGGCGGCGACGAGGTCGTGATGCGTTTTATCGGCGATGGCATGGAGCCCGAGGATGCCGTGGCAGACGTGCGCGAGTTTGATCGCGTGGTCGTTTCGGGCGGCGACGGCACCGTCTCCAACGTGCTCGACCAGATGCGCGGGTGCGGTGTCCCCACGCTCGTCTTCCCCTCCGGCACAGCCTGTCTATTCTTTAACAACATCGGTAATGCCCCCGAGGCAGCGGCGCTCGCCAAGGCCTGCCGTGCCGGTCGCACGGTCAAAGTCGACATGGGTGAGCTCTTTTGGCTCGACGAGAACGGCAACGAGAAGCGCCACGGCTTTATCATCATCGCCGGCTCGGGCTTCGACGCCGAGATCATGATGAAGGCCGCCCCCACCAAAAACGACATCGGCGAGATCGCTTACTTCCTCTCCGCGCTCGCCACGCCCAATCCCACGGTGGCGCACTTTACGATTGAGCATGACGGCATTGTCGAGGAGCTCGACGGCATCTGCTGCATGGCCGGCAACACCTCGGTCATCCAAAACGACATCAACCTGTTCCCCGACTGCCGTATGAACGATGGCATGGTCGACATTGCGGTCATCGAACCCGTGCGCACTGTGCAGCTGCTGCCTACCGTGATCACCGCTGCGCTTGACCCCGCCGGCAAGGTACTCGGGCGCCCGCAGTTCAAGATCATCCAGACCAAGGAAGCCAAGATCACCTGCACCCCGTCGCTGGGCATGCAGTTCGATGGCGAAATTATCTCCAGCAATTCGGGCGTCTTTGGAGCCCGCGCGCTTCCACAATGCCTCGACCTCATCGTCGACGAATTCTCCCCGCTCGGAAAATAGGAGGACCCTATGAACGACAATCCCCTGCTCGGCTTTATCATCATCGTTTTGGCCATGCTCGTCGGCTATGCGATCAACGTGATCCACCGCCGGAAGAAGTAATTCCACATTGGTATGATATTCATCAAATTATCGTCTCCCCCGCTGTTTATGCATTTGCCAAACAGCGGGGGATTTTCATTTCGGGCATTCCCAGTTACTTTATTCGGCTACAGTAATTACAGGGCGTCTTTATTAAAGTAAAGCTACAAACTGAGTACAATTAACCGCTCATCGCATATTTCATCACGCTTATCGAGTAAGTTTTTTTTCATAGATGAATATTGTTTCCAGTTCGTTACGCTAATGAGGTGTCTTTATTGGCTGAAGCCCTCTGGCAACGGAGGGCTTTCGCACGCTGGGAGGAAAATGAGGAAAACTCACCCCGTCAACGCGCTCAAGAAGCTAGGCATAGGCCTCGCCTTTGGAGCTGCAATCATCATGTCCATGCCGACATCTGCGCTCGCCTGCACGCAGATCTACATGGGCGGCAAGCTCACGGCGGACGGCAACACGTACTACGGCCGCGCCGAGGACTTTGGCAAGCGCTATCTTAAGCACTACGGCATCGAACCTGCCCACGAACCTGGCTTTAAGTACAGCTCGATTGAATCTGCTTTTGAATACACTTCGAACAAGCCTACCTATCGCTACAGCTATGTACGCGACCACCCCTCCAACTGGATGGGTCGCACCGACGCCTACTCCGAGGCCGGCATCAACGAGAAGGGCGTCTCCTGCTCCGCCACGCTAAGCACCTCCTATAACGAGGAGGCCGCTGCAGCAGACCTCATCGATGAGGAAGTGGGTCTGGGCGAGTACAGTTACGGCAGCATCATCCTGGGCGAGAGCGCCACGGCCCGCGAGGGCGTCGAGCTCCTCGGCAGCCTGATCGATGATCAAGGCGTCTGCACCAACGACCAGATCATCATCGCCGACAACAACGAGACCTGGCTGTTCGCCACACTTTCCGCCCATCAGTGGATCGCCATGAAGCTCGCTGACGACGTCGCGTCGCTCAACCCTAATATCGGGAGCCTCAACTACGATGTCGACCTCAATGACACCGAGAATTGCCTCCACTCTGAAAAGATCCAATCCATGCCCGAAGAAGACGATATGAGAAAGCCATTTGGGTCGCCTCCCCCGCGGCGCAGCTTCTTTCCGCGGGCTCGGGATGCCACAATGGGCTTTGAGTATCGGCCCGTGCGGTAGCCCTTACCGCACCTGCGGGGAGGAGGCTTCCCAT